>CBDTZS010000190.1:0-5980 GCA_965364955.1 uncultured Tenacibaculum sp.
GATCTGTTCCGTCTGTTATTTCTTTACCGTTGATTACTCCATCGCCATCACAATCATTTGTTGGCACTGATACACAATTTACATTTACTGTAATCGACTCATTTAAATCATCTCCAACTATAGAAGAATCAGTTTCATTTCCTGAGGCAGCAGTGGTCGTATTTAGAATTGACGAACCTCCAGTTCCTAGATCAACTTTTACAGTAATTTTTAATATAGAAGAACTTCCATTTGAAATATTTCCTATAGTCCACAAACCTGTAGCTAAAGTATAAGAACCAGCACCATCATCACTTACATAAGTAACACCTGCAGGTAATACATCTATTAGGCTTACACCTGTAGCATTGTTTAGTCCATTATTTGTAACAGTTAAAGTATAAACAATTGTATCTTCTTCATTTGGATTTGAATTATCAACTGTTTTAATAGTAACTAAATTAGCTTCACATACTGAAGCTAAAAGAGCATTTAAATATTCTGAATTCGGTGAGGCATAAGAAGCAGCTATTACTGTTCCGTTAGCATTAACAGCAGGAATTCCTGAACCGTAATACCCATTACCATCACTATCTGTTCCTGTAGAAGCGTATGCTTCATTTGCATCGCTACAGCCATCTCCATCAGAATCTGAATCTAAATGATTTGCTAATGAATCGGCATCAATACTCGACTCATAAATATCTGGAAGACCATCACTATTCAAATCTGTATAGTTTGTGGTCGTACCATCTGCATTTGCAATATATGTAGCAGAAGCTCCTGAATCATCTGAAGTGTCTAAAAAGTTAGGAAGACCATCACCATCATGATCACCATTTGGATCATTCCCACCACTTTCATCTACATCTAAAATACCATCATTATCATCGTCTAAATCTACATCATCTAAAACGCCATCTCCATCTGTATCATCTAAACAAACTGCATAAAGCGGTGTAGAAATCGGAAAATTATTATAATTTAAATCGAAGTCTTTTAAATAACCATTATTTGCATAATTATCAAACTCAACAACAGCTACATCATTAAACTCATACATTACTCTACTTGTAGGTCCGTTTGACTCATTAACTGTTCCTGTTGCGTTTAAGTCAGGTGGTGTATTATCTATCGCTAAATTTGTTGGGTCTGCCGTAGCTGTAAACCTTACGGAAGCGCCACAATCTGTTGATAATGCTTCATTATTAGGACCGTCGATATCGTTTACTACAAATCTAAAATCATTTACACTAATAGGAGTAACCGCATCGGCTTGTAAAAAAGTAAATCGTATTCTTGACAAGTTTGCAGGAATACCAGATACAGCTGAAGTAGATGTATATCTTATATTATCACCATTTACAGTGAAATTTCCGTCTTGAGGTCCTGCTATTCTTTGGGCTCTAATGTGAGCTAATGCTGGAATTGTAGGTGAGGTAGCATTAAACAATGCATTGTTGGTTCCAGAACCAGAAGTTATTCCAGTAATTGTTACGTCCTCATAATTTTGCCCAAAACTACTATATGTTGTTAAGGCAATAAGCATCAACGCAAACAGTATTTTTTTAGGGAGTTTAAGAGAAAACGATAAATGTGTAATTCTTTTCATTTTGTTATTTTTTTTTAATTTTATTTTTAGTACGATATTAATTGGTTTCTATTTGAAATCATTCTTTACTGATTTTTCTTTTTTATAGATTCATTTATCCCCATGTTTTAATTAGCTGCTTCTGTTTGAAACAATTTTTCACTAACTTTTTCTTTGTATATATTTATTTACCCCATATTTTAATCTGCGAAATTAAATATAATGTCGCTTTTTAATTAACATAGGTTAACAAATGCAATAATGACCCATGAATGGTTTTATAGTAAAACAAACGGTTATAAATTGTAACTACATCAACGTGTTTTTTTTTGCACATTAAAAATATGCTGTTTTTTATTTGAGCTCAAATATGATTCTATATAACAAAGCTGTTTATTCTTAATAATACAGCGTACCATTTGATAATATTTTTTTCATAAATGAATTAAAGGGTATTTCTAATTCTTAATTTATATTTTAACCGCCGTAAACATAATACGTAATCACTTCTTAAATAAATACAAAACCTTTATCGTTTCACAATTAATAATAAGTGTATTTGAAATTAGTATAAGTGTTATTATTCTACAGAGAAGTGCTGTAATTGAAAATATTATTGGGCGTAAGGTATTAGAATCTTTGAAAAATTAACCACACTATTAATTAGTCAATAAAATAAAAAAAACTCAGGATTGAAATCAATCCTGAGTTTTTTGAAACTTACACAGTTTATGAGATACTGCTTTGAACAAACTCCTTTATTTTTTTATACTTATCTCCTATTGGAATTAGAGCTTCTTTAATAATTATAACATTCTGATTATCAATTTTAGCTATATGTTGTTAAATTAACAATAAAGCTTCTGTATACGTGGGTAAAATTATTGTTCAGTGAGTCTAAAATAGTGTCTAAACTTTTTCTAAAAACATGTTTTTTTTACGCAAATATACTTCTATATAAATATGAGAACTTTTAATATATCATCAAGCAATATTTTAATAAGAGAACCTTTTTCTTTTGTAAATACTGACTATTATCTTCTTTAGGAAGTTGTTTTTGTTTAGTATAATTAGAAAGACTTATTTTAAAAGCAATATTTTTTGAAACTCTTCTTGCTTTCTTCTAGAAACGCTTAACGTAGTTTTATCGTTTAGTTCGCAATAAAATCCATCGGACTTATGTATTGCTTTGATGTGAGAAATATTTACAATAAATTTTTTATGAATTCTGAAAAAGCTGCTAGCTGGCAAAATTAATTTGTAGTGACCTATATTTTTATTTGCAAGTATTGTGGTTGTATCTTCTAAGTGAAATTTAGAGAAATTACCACAAGATTCGCAATATTTAATATCACTAAGCTTTACCACTTTAATTAAAGCGCCTGTAGGAATAGCAATAACATTTTGATTTATATCGGAAATAGGTAATTCTTTAACTGTTTTAGTCTTTTCAAGCGCTCTATTAACAGATGCACACAAGTCTTTTATATTAAAAGGTTTTAATAGGTAATCAATAGGGTTGTATTTAAAAACTTTAAGCGCATACTTTTCGTGACTAGAAATAAAGATAACTTGGGCGGTTTTTGAGTTGGCAATATCTAATAATTCAAAACCTAAGTCGTCGTTTAAATGAATATCAATAAATATAAGATCTAACTCATTATTGTTTATAACCGAAAGACCGTCGTTCCAAGAATTGGCAGTTACTTTAATCGTTATTTCGGGGAAATATTCTTTTAAATAAAAAGATAATAATTGAATACTCTTTTCATCATCATCAATTATACCTGTAACATAATGTTCTGCCATATTACTTTTATCCTTGTGAGTATTAAGTTAAGACCTAATACTCGAAAATATATTTTTAGAGACTTCGAAAGTTTCTTTTACATAAACACAAATTAAAGGTTTTAATCTTTAATTTCACCAAAAAAAGTTACTACAGATAAAGTATTTACAAAATTTCATGAAACTTAAGTTACACTTTTATTTCTGTTTAATAGTATTTTCTATTAGCGCCTCATACAGTCAGTCATATGAAAAGTTCAGTTATTCTATTAAAACAGATGATAACACTTTTTTAACGTCTAATCTATTTATTGATCATAACGGGTTTACTTGGTATGCTACAAAAGATAGAGTTGTAAAAGATTTTGGAAGTTCAAAAATGTATATTCTATTAACACCAAATAGTAATAAACCAATTTATGTTAATGCTTTTCTTCAAGATGATGATTTAAATATTTGGGCACTTACTCCTTCTGATATTTATATTATTAATTATAATGACCATGGTGTTAAAACAATTGGTACAGATGTTATAAAAAATAGTTTAAACTTTGATATGTATGTGTCAATTATTCAGCAAAAAAAAAATGATCATATATGGATAAGCACCCGTAACAATCACATTTTTGAATTCAAAGGAACGACTCTTTTAAATAGTTACTTTATAGACGATAATCAGAAAGATGATATTTTTTTACTATCCTTAAATAAAAAAGATGAGGTTGTAATGATTAGTGAACATTTTGTTTACAAAATAAAAGATAATAAACTACAATTAATAACAACTAAAACATCGAAAGATATTTTAATTTCATTGAAATCTCCCAGTAAAGAAATTATAAATAAAAAAGGAGTTGTACACTACAATAAAAAAAAAATACCCTATTCATACTTTCCAGAAATTGACATGTATAAAATACATTTTAAAGACTGGAATATTGATAGGCTATTAAATTCACGAAGAAATAATTTAACTTGGGGTATAAAAAATAACGAACTACATACAGCTCATAAAAGTAATATTTGGTCTCAACAGTTTCAATTTAAAAATAAACAATGGTATTTAAATGATTTATTTAAAATAAATATCCAAGCTAACATTGCTTCTATTACTCAAGATTCGTTAAGTAATTACATTATAAGTAGTAATGGTAGTAACATTCATAAAATAAGAAAA
Source organism: uncultured Tenacibaculum sp. (assembly GCA_965364955.1). Lineage (GTDB taxonomy): Bacteria > Bacteroidota > Bacteroidia > Flavobacteriales > Flavobacteriaceae > Polaribacter. The sequence goes on from CBDTZS010000190.1 coordinate 4,536, forward strand.
GACAATCGTTTTCATACTACTTACCTAAAAGATTCAGTAAGTAATATTAGTACACGAGCTATTATTAGTGATTCTAAAAAAAACTTATTTATTGCGTCTTATAATGGTTTATTTAAAATAGATTCTTTAGGTACTACTTATAACATATCAAAAAATACAATAGATAATAATATTTACACTTTTTTACGAAAAAATGACAGCGTAACATGGAGTAACTATTCTTATTTTTTTAAGAAAAGTAATTTGTTAAATAATACTTTTCGTTTTTTTGAACAAAATAAATGGGCTGAAATTTCTCAAGGAATAATAAGTTTAGCGTATAAAAATGATAGTCAAATATGGATAGGTACACTAAAAGGCTTATACTTTTTTGATGAAAAAAAAGAAAGTTTCACAGATTGTAGTCAGCTTAATAAGGATTACAGCTTAAAAGACACTTATATTAATGATATTTTACAATTACCAAATAATGATGTTTGGTTAGGAACAGACAATGGTGCGTATTTATATAACTCTAAAACAAAAAAGGTTACACACTATTCAAGTAAAAGTAAAAACCACAAAATACCACACACTATTGTATTAGATATTCATAAAGATAAATACAATACGATATGGCTAGCAGGTAATAAAGGATTGGTTTCTATAAAAAAGAGTGGTAAAATCAAACAATATTTAAAAAAAGAAGGTTTAGTAAATAATATTGTTTGTAGTATTTTAGAAACGCCAAAACATTTATGGGTAGGTACTTATGATGGTATTAGTAGAGTTAATTTAACTGGTAGTGGTAAGCACTTTTCAAATTACTTAAAAGGTCATGAATTTAATCATAGTTCTAGTTATAAATTAAATGATTCTACTTTGCTATTTGGTAGTACTAATGGCGTTTACAAAATATTTGCCAAAAAAGTACCTAAACGGCATATGTCGCAAAAATTAATTCCTGTTAGTTTAAAAACGTATCAAAAAGATAAAGATTCTATTATAGAAGAATTCAGTATAAAAAATTTAAAATCAATTGAATTAGAATGCAATTCTAATTATTTCGAATTTAAATTTGCCTTAAATAACTCGTTTAATCACAAAAAAAATAATTTTCTATATAAAATAGAAGGGCTTACTAATTCTTGGATCTCTTTAGGGAATTCAACAATAATTCGGCAATATGGTATTCCTTCAGGCAAGTATGTATTAAAGGTAAAAGGAGTAAATGAAGAGGGAATGAAATCGGTAAATGAAATTTCAATCCCTATTATTGTTTCTCAAATATTTTACAAAACAACAGGTTTTATACTTAGTGTGATACTCTTAATGCTATCTGGCATACTTTTAACTTTTTTTAGAATAAAACGTAGAAACAAAAGGGAAAGGAATCTTAAATCGAATATAAAAGAGTTGAAAATAAAAGCATTAACAATGCAAATGAATCCGCACTTTATTTTTAA
>CBDTZS010000191.1:0-5957 GCA_965364955.1 uncultured Tenacibaculum sp.
AAGCTACTCTACAACCTCGGGTCACCAGCAATACTCATTTTTTTAGATTGAATCACATTCATACTACAAAAGCCAAATCGGTTGGTAATTTTACCATAACAGGCGTAAATTCCCATTCCGTTTATGGGGTATACATGTACTACGTTGGTAAAATGAACCGCATCAAAATAATGTCCGTCAGCATCAATAAACGTGCTTAATCGCATTAATTTTCCTTGTGAGGTTTTATTAAAGCGTGTAGTAACCAATTGCCCATATAAGAGAATGTTTTTATTTGCAAACAGCTGCATTTCTTTCGCCTTTTTATGCTTGCAAAATTTATCTGTAACCAAAGAAAAATAATCGTGAATTGTAAACCCTAATAATTCTAGTTCGTCATATACGTTTTCTAACCAATGGGTATTTAATTTGGGGATTTCAAAGTTTTGATGTTGTAGACTAAATAACTTCTCTTGTGATTGGTGTTGTGGTGATTTTGTAGCATTCAATTTAAAAGTAGCCTGCCAAAGAAGTGCTGTTTTTGGTGTGTTTAAAAAGCGAAACGCATTGATACGAATTAAAACCGTTAACTGCTCAATAGAAACCGTAACACGATCGGTAAAATCATCTAAAGAAATAAAAGCGCCAAATAATTGACGTTCGGTTAAAATACGTTGGATCACTAAAGACTCTAAACTTTTAAGATACCCAAAGCCCAAATAAATTGTTTTTCCTTTTACGGTGTTTGCGTGGTCGCTTGTATTAATACAAGGCAATGCTATTATGGCACCACACATTTTAGCTTCGTGAATATAATGTTCTGTGGTGTAAAAACCACCGCCATTATTTAAAACAGCTGTCATAAACTCAATAGGATAATAGCACTTTAAAAATAAACTCTGGTAACTCTCTACGGCATACGAAGCAGAATGCCCTTTTGCAAAAGCATACCCCGCAAAACTTTTAATCTGATTCCAAACTTCAAAAATTAAATGATCTTGAAATCCTTTTTTTCTGCAATTGGAAATAAATTTATCTTCCACGGCTTTAAACTCCGAAACAGACCGATATTTTCCGCTCATTCCTCTTCGTAAAACATCTGCTTCTCCCAAAGATAAATCGGCAAACTGATTTGCGACTTTCATAACATCTTCTTGGTATACCATTACACCATAAGTTTCTGGCATAATTTGTAATAAAATAGGATGGGCTTCTTTTCTTTTTTCTGGAAAACGATGCCGCTTTATAAATTCTTCTTTCATACCAGAACCAGAAACGCCTGGTCTAATAATAGAGCTTGCAGCGACCAAACCTAAATAATCAGCTGTTTGTAATTTTTGCATCAAACCACGCATTGCAGGCGACTCTACATAATATGCACCAATGGCACCGCCTGTTTTTAACAGGTTATTAATGTTTTTATCCTTTTTAAAACGTTCAATATCGGTGATGTCTATTTCAGGAGCATCAGGATTATTTTCTTTGATGATTTCTAAAGCATCTTTAATTTTTGCCAGACCACGTTGCCCTAAAATATCAAACTTAAAGACACCTACATTATCTGCTATATTCATATCAAACTGAACGGTAGAAAATCCTTTAGGTGGTAAATTAGTAGCAGAATAATAATGAATGGGTTTGTCTAAAATTAAAACACCTGCGGAATGAACACTTACATAATTAGGGAAACCTTCAATTAGTTTTCCGTATTTTAAAACGAGCTTAGAAATATCGTCTAATTGACCATTTTCGGTTCTTTTACTTAGTTTGTCAATTTCTTCTTTTGGTAAGCCGAAGACCTTTCCTAACTCCCGAACAACGGCTCGGTATTTAAACGTAACGTAGGTTGCCAATAAAGCGACATTATCAAAACGATCAAAAATATATTGGGTAACCGTATTTCTATCTTTCCAAGAAAAATCAATATCAAAATCTGGTGGAGACGCTCGAAACGGATTGATAAAACGTTCGAAATATAAATCTAATTCAATAGGATCTACATCTGTAATTCCTAAAATATACGCTACAATACTATTCGCACCACTTCCTCTACCAACATGAAAAAAGTTATTTCTTTTAGCATAACTGATAATATCATAATTGATTAAAAAAAAGGAAACAAATTTCAAATCAATAATTACCTTTAGTTCTTTTTGAAGTCGGTCGTGTACTTCTTGTGTTTGATTTTTATAACGTTTACTAATATTGTCATCACACAATTGCAATAAAAGATTGCAATCTTCTTCTAAAGTATTGCAATACACTTGTAAATTCTGATTTTCACGAGCACTGTCAAATCCGAAGTCAATAGTGCAGTATTGCAATAGTCTTTTGGTGTTTGCAATAATAAAAGGAAAATCTTCATTAACGTATTGCTGTAATTCAGTTGCCGAATGCATTACATCTGTAGGTAAACATTCTTGGGTCGTTGGTAACTTACTTAATAAGGTATTGTTATCTATGGCTCGCAATAATCGATGTGCGTTAAAATCTCTTTTATTACGAACGGTAACTTGTTGTTGCAATACAATCTTGTCTTTAAATTGCGTTAGATAAGAAAATCGAAATTTATTTATTTCGGCAATAGAAATACCTATAAATTCATTTGTTGCAAATGAAGTAAGATTCAGTTCTAATACTTTTTCAAAAGGATACACGATAAAAACCTCTTCCAAATATTCAGGTTTATCTGGAATCACCCTTTTAGATTCTAAAAAAGAAGACAAGTAGCCATTAATGTTTTCAAAACCTTTATTGCTTTTTGCAATTGCAACAAACTGTTGGGTATTGCCATTTCTAAAATCGACACCAATAACTGGTTTTATCTGCATTTTTTTTGCCTGTTGCACAAAATTCATACAGGCAGAAGTATTGTTTATATCGGTAAGCACAATACAATCCATCTTCTTTTCTATGGCGAGTTGCAATAATTCAACCTCCGAAAATGTTCCGTAGCGCAAAGAGTAATATGAATGGCAGTTTAAATACATACCTTATTGTTTTCTATGTGCTAAAACTAAAGGAGGCTCACCATTAAAAGGATTATTAAATCGACCAATAGTTTTCGCTCCCATTGACGAGGCTCTCATAATACTGCCTTCTCCGTATTTATTTCTAACAGTATCCATAGCACTGTATAGTTCTAATAATTGCTCGGTATCATCAAAAAGATTAATCTGATAATTACCACTTACAATGTCTGAGAATTTTACACCTACCAATCGAATTAATAATCTTCGTTGGTATAATTTTTTAAACAGGTCTAAAATTGCAGGAATTAGAATATGGTCTGCACTTGTATAGGGGATTTTTAATTGTTTGCTATAGGTATTGAAATCAGAATACCTGATTTTTACACTAATGGTTCCCGTTAATTTATCGCCTTTTCTTAATTGATATGCTAAGTTTTCAGCCATTGCAAAAATGGTTTCTTTTAGTTTTACCATATCAATAGTATCTTTAGTATAGGTTCTTTCTGTGGATAAGGATTTACGTTCGTGAAACGCAATAATTGGCGGATTATCAATGCCGTTTGCTCGTTTCCAAATTGTCTTTCCGTTTTTACCCAAAACACTAATCATCATTTCTAAAGGCATTTCTTGAATTACCTTTATTTTATCAACGCCAAGGTTTCGTAATGTTTGATATGTTTTATTTCCTACAGAAGGTATTTTACGAATAGATAAAGGCGCTAAAAAGTCTTTTTCAAAACCTGCATTGATCAATAACTGATTGTTTGGTTTTGCTTCACCAGTAGCAACTTTAGAAACTATTTTATTTTGCGACATTCCAAAAGAAATAGGCAAGCCACTTTCTTTAATAATTGTTTGACGCAATTCTGAAGCATATTTATAACTTCCGAAAAAAGCATCCATTCCAGAAAGGTCTGCATAAAATTCATCGATGCTTGCTTTTTCAAAAACAGGTACTTTTTCTTTTATGATTTCAGTTACAGTATTAGAATATTTAGAATAAATACTTGTATCGCCACGAATAACAATTGCTTCAGGACATAGCTTTCTTGCAATCTTCATAGCCATACCAGAATGCACACCAAATCTTCTTGTTTCATAGCTACAAGCAGCTACAACACCTCTGTCACCAGTACCACCAACTAATAATGGTTTTTTTTGTAACCTGCTATCAATTAATCGTTCACAAGAGACAAAAAAAGTATCAAGATCTAGATGTAAAATGTTTTTTTTCATGGCGTAAAATTAGCTACAAATACATACATTTGTTGCTTACAAATGTAGCAATATGAAAAATTTATCAAAAAACATAAAACATTTAAGGACTTTAAAGAAGCTAACACAAGAGTCTTTAGCAGAAGAGTTATCGGTAACACGATCAAGAATAAGTTCTTATGAAGAGAATAGATCTTCACCAACGATTGAGTTTTTAATCGATTTTTCAGAGTATTTTAAGCTTCCTATTGATATTATTGTTAAAAATGATTTAACCAAAGCAAAAGATGTTTCTTTTATTGAAGTTGGGAATAAACGGGTCTTGTTTCCCATAGCAATTGATGATAATAATGAAAATTTAATAGAGGTTGTTCCCGCTAAAGCATCTGCTGGTTATTTGTTAGGCTATGATGATCCTGAATATATCGAACAACTAGAAAAAATAAAATTACCTTTTTTACCCACAGGAAAACACAGAGCTTTTCCGATTAAAGGAGATTCTATGTTGCCAATGAAAGATGGTTCTTATTTGGTAGCCGAGTTTGTAGAAGACATAAAAGAAGCCAAAAGTGGCTATTCTTATATCGTAGTAACAAAAGATGATGGAATGACCTATAAACGGTTAGAAAACCGAGTAGAAGAGAAACAATCTTTTTTATTAAAACCAGACAATACCAGTTATCAGCCTTATGAAGTTCCTGTTTCTGAAATATTAGAATTATGGAAGTTTACATGTAGTATTAATACCCAAGAATATGAAGAACATGAATTGAAATTGAGCAGTATTATAAATATGTTTAATGAGTTAGGGGTAGAATTGGAGTCCCTGAAGAAGTCTTTGAATTAATGGCGCAACGATATTCTTGTTGTTTTTTATTTTTAGAAACATAAAAAACCAGCTGAGACAGTCAGCTGGTCATATAAAATAAAAATTAAGAGAGAGTGATAAGATATTATCACTTATTAAGTGATATAAAATTCAATCATTCCCTACAATTAGATAAAACTAATCGTCTAATAAATCTAAAGCAGCGATAATTTTCTTTCTTATAGCATCGGCTAACGTTTTATTTCCATCAACATCAGAATGATTAATTTCAATAACACCATCTTTATTACCATCTATTGCTTGAGATAGATCTACCCCATTTACTACATCAAAAAGTTGATTAACATCAAAATTAATAACAATACCATTGCCAACTTCTGAAACTACAATATCAAAATTAGGATCTTCAAAATCTACTTCTACTTTCTCAGTAAATTTATGTGAATAAATAAAAGGCACATCATTTACTGTTCCTTTTATTAAAATAGACTTTCCAAATAATTCACTTTCCTGATTTGAACTTGGTCCAAATTTAAATTCTAACTCTTCATATTTCCCTACGGGAACAGTTATATTTAAAAATGATAATTGACCCGATAATAAATCTACTTCAAATGGCCCTTTTAATTTAAGTTCATCATCAAAATCTAATTTACCATCATCATCCCAGTCATTATCATTCTGTAATAAGTCTTCCGTTTTATCATCTACATCTACTTCTAATTCAAACTCTTTTAAATTTAAAAGTAGCTTAGTAATCTTAACGTTCGAAACTACTGATCCTTTTTGCACATTCTTTGCTGCTACACTAGCAGCGGTGCTCTTTGCACTTACTGTTAAGTTTCCTTGCCCTGAGGGTGCACTATCACTAGAACAACTATAAGAAATTACTGCTAAGGCAGTTAAGGCTAAAACTGTTTTCAGTCTTGAATAAAACATATTTAAATTCATAATTAAAAAAT
>CBDTZS010000192.1:0-5939 GCA_965364955.1 uncultured Tenacibaculum sp.
AAAAAAATAATGAACAGAAAAAATAGTGTATTTATCGCAACAAGTTTAGATGGATATATCGCAGACAAAAATGGTGGAATAGAGTGGTTATATGCTATACCAAATCCTAACAATGATGATATGGGGTATGTAAAGTTTATCAATACCGTTGACGCTCTTGTTATGGGGCGAATTACATTTGAAACTGTATGCGCCTTTGATGTTGATTGGCCATATGACAAACCTGTTTTTGTATTAAGTAATAAACTAAAAGAAATACCTGAAAGCCATAAAGGGAAAGCTTTTTTACTCAAAGGAAATTTGACGGATATTTTAGATCAGATACACGAAAAAGGGTTTAACAGGCTTTACATTGACGGTGGAACCACCATAAGAAATTTTCTAAAAGTCGACTTAATAGATGAAATGGTGCTTACAACAATTCCGATTTTATTGGGTGGTGGTTCTTCTTTATTCTCTGAACTTCCGAACAAAATGCAATTTGAACTGCTTGGAACGAAAACATATTTAAACCAAGTAACACAAAATCATTACAAACGAAAGAAATAAAATACTATTCCCCTTCAATCTTCAAAGAAAGTTCGAACCAACATTCTTCTTTTGTTTCTAAACTATCTATTGCTGTTTGAAGCTCTTTTTATTTATCATTAATCTCTTCAGGAGAATACTCCCCTTTCATGAATTTTCGTTCAATCTCTTTCTTTACTTCTTTTACTTTAGAATTTTCATAGGCTATAAAATCAGATTAATTACCCGGGAAATTATCAATTTTCCCTTCACCTATGAACACCAACAAAGTAGCTACAATTTTACTATTATTTTAACCGTTAAATAGTAAATATGGTTAAGTGTTAAACAGAAAAATAAGTGTATTTAAACCTTTACTGTTCCTATACTAAACGTTAATCAGAATTAATACGAAAAGATTATTAATATATCTGCCCGATATGAAACCAAATAGAATGAATTCCATAGGATAAATTTAATGATGAGAAAATAAAGTCTAAAGACTTACTTTACAAACCCTTTAACCAACTACATATAAATACGTTAAAAAAATATAATCTATATACAATAAAGTAAAACTAGTTCTATTTTATTCGTTAGAATCCTATACTTTTTTCAATTTACAACCAAGCTATATTACTTTATGCTAGGTTTACCTTCTCTTGTGGCAAACATGTAAAACCTTATTACATTTTTTTTATCCTTTTGCGTTAATTTTTTGAATTTTGATGAAGAATTTAATAACCAGCTGCTATTGCAGCACAATACTTCTAATCATGTCAAGTTTAACAATTCCACCAATTCAAATAACCAGCAAATCTGCTGAACAAACTACTGAACTACACAACTATCTTTTGAAGATAGCAAAGAACGATGCTCCATACCCAAATCCAATTGGAGAAGCTGAGCCGTTAATCTCATTCAACGGCTATTATGCTCTTAATAATACAGGTTCTTTCCTTACTATTGACACGAACCTATTGGTTAAAAACGGAGAGGTAACTCCTCACGTAGCACTAATCTATTCACCTGATGGTATTAATTCTAACGTTTATCATCTTACTGGGCCCCACCGAGCTTTCAAAACTATAACTTGGACAGGAACTACCCTTACAGCTCAGGCTGATGTAAACAGTGATGTACCTAATTTTACAATTGAATTTACACGTGAAGACAACAGTCAGCAAATTACCTCATCTTTTCAAGGCAAGGTAACTCAGGGGGTAAGTGGAGCGATTGTAAACATTAATGGAGAAACGTACAACAATCCCATTCCTATGGCTATGTATGCCGGCACATACTACGAAGACAAAGGAAAAGGAGATGAGATTCTTAAGATAGGAACAGAAAACACACTTCAATACAATTACACCAACCTAGGTGGTAGCAACGGTAACCTTCAGGATGTGGATCTTTTCATCTACAACCTTAACATGTATGTGTTCTCTTTCAGTTCGTTAGATGGTCTGTTTAATTACAGCATTATTATGGGAACCTCTGCAGAAGGTGGAATGGTGTGCAACGATCTTTTTTCAATTAAAGACGTCCACTTCCCTATTCCTCGTTCATTACAAACAGTGAAAGCCTCTCCAGTTAAGAAACCTGTTAGTGGAACAAATACAGCAAGCAAAGAGTTAGCAAAGTTTGCCGGATTCTATCACCTTAATTCAAGTTCTCATGTATTTAACAAGGCATTCATATCTATCGAAGGAGAGTACAAAACCCACAAAGATGGTTCAGAAGCTTACAAGGTCACTCTCGGAGTTTCTTTAGATGGTACTTCCACCACAATATATACCTTTGACAGCAGCATGTCATTCGTTAAAAACGGAGACAGTTGGGAGCTTACAGTTCCAATTACTGATCCTGTAGGGAGTAGCCTAAAAATAAAATTTACACGTCAATATAAAAGCGCCTACACAAATTCTGGTAGTTACTATGGCTCAGTAGTTAGTATTTCAGGTAGCTATAACGTTGCTCAATTCACGGGAGGAAGCTTACTAAATGTGGTGCCTTTAATGGGGTTTTCTGGCGCTCCGATGAAAATTACTGCGTTATCAAATGATACGATTGTGATTAAAAACAACTCTGAAATCGAATATCACGGTACATCCTATAAAGCTTTAACCATAGTTCCTTTGATGTACATTGTAGGCTTTATTGATAAAAACCAAAATGAAGTGATTCTTTCTTTGGGAACTGACGGAGGAAAGGGTAACACTTGCCTAACCACAGTAAAAAGCACTAAAATGGTTAATGGAAAGCGGGTAGCTGGCGCTATCAAAAGCATTGAGCTTTATACAGCCATTCCAGATGGAAAAACTGGTGCACCACAACACTAATAAATCCTATGTTTACTTAAAAGAAAAGCCTGACCCCGTGTCAGGCCTTTTTTGTTTCACCCTAATAATCAACCAATCTCAGCCTTTTGATCGTTATTAGCTATACGAAGTAGTCCTACAACAAGAACCAAAGTACTACTAATCTAAACATTGCAATTAATAAACCATAACAGAGTGGAAGTTAAAATTGGTGAGTTACGACTATTAAAAGATAGAAGTCTTCAAACTTTATCTAATCATGCTAAATCTAAAGGTTTGTGAATATTAACAAAGTCCACTAAATATAAAATTTGGCGTTTATAAGATAAAGGCAAAATATTTGTATTTAGCGAAGTAACAAACTGAAACGAAAGTGGTTTTCACCCCCTACGTTTCTTATACTGATCGTTATGCTACATAAAAAACTGAGAATGGCATTTCACAAGCTAAAGTAACACTTACTTCGATTTGTTTTCTAGCGGAAAAACACCCCATTCTGCAATAGATTTTATCAAAGGAACTAAGGTGTTACCCAATTCAGTTAAAGAATACGCTACTTTTAGAGGTGGTTTAGAAGTGTAACCAGTTCTTTTTATTATTTCATCTTCCTCTAATGTCTTTAATTGCAAAACTCAAAGTTCTTTCTGTAACTGTTGGCATTTCTTTCCTTAACTCATTGTAGCGTAATTCACTTTCTATCAAATGAAATAAAATTACTGTTTTCCATTTACCGCCTATAATTCCCATTGTTAAACTCGTACAGCACGGGTATTCCTTTCCTTTAAATTGATACATCGTTTAATAAAATTTATACTATCCTTTTTGACGGTTATTGCAAAGAAAAAAAACTATACTTAGTTTTGCTACTATAAAAAATATAGTATAAAAAATGAACACACCAAATATTTCAAAAAAAGACATTATAAATGCGTTTCAATTTAGACACGCAACAAAAGAGTTTGATTCTACTAGAAAACTATCTAATGATGATATCAATTTTATTCTACAAACTGCCAATTTATCTCCAAGTTCTTTCGGATTTGAACCTTGGCATTTTGTTGTAGTTCAAAATCATGAATTACGTGAATTATTAAAACCCGTTGCTTGGGGAGCACCTTTAAAATTAGATACTGCAAGTCATTTTATTTTAGGATTAAGCATGAAAGCACCAATGATGAAATGGGATGCTGATTATATTATGCATATGATGAAAGAAGTAAAGCAACTCCCGAATGAAGCAATTGAAATGTATTCAAAATTCTACAGAGAATTTCAAGAGCGTGATTTTGATTTAGACACAGATAAAAAACTTTTTGATTGGGCTTCAAAGCAGACTTATATTGCATTGGGAAATATGATGACTGCTGGTGCTTTAATCGGAATAGATAGCTGCCCTATTGAAGGATTTCATCAAAAAAAAGCAGAGGCATTGTTAAGAGAAAAATTTGGAGTAGATACAGATAAATATGGATTATCTTTTATGGTTGCTTTCGGTTATAGAAAAGAAAACCCGCCTTACGCAAAATCAAGAAGAAATATTAAGGATATTGTAACTTGGAGATAATTAGCACAAATAAAAAGTAAACTAACAAATATTGATTGGCTAATCGGATTTTTGAATAGCGAAAAAATATTAATTCTATTGGCAGGAATAATTGGAGGTCTTTCGGTACTTGTTAGTCGACTTTTTCTATTATTTTCAAATCATAAGAGTTTTGCAATCACTATGCTTATTATTGGGGTTTTGGAGAAATACACACGAGAAAATATCTGATCGAACTAGTAAAATAGAAAAAAAATTGGCATAAAAATAATAACGTTTTTTGTGCTTAGACTGAAGAGAATCAACAAATAAAAGTGTTTTAAATCTCTAAAACTAGCACCTAAGAACCCGCTACCTTTCATATACAAAACCGTTGCTAAAAATACGTGTACTAACAAACTTCTACAAATAGAAAAAACCCTATTCCCTTTCTATTTTCATAGAAAGTTCGAACCAACGTTCTTCTTTTGTTTCTAAACTATCTATTGTTTCTTGAAGCTCTTTTTATTTCGTAAAAAAAAGTATAAAATTTCGGTGCCCTACTAAACCCCAAATTTACCGTATTTTTATACGCTATATTTCATATACTACCAGTAATTAATATGACTAGATTATTCACTTTATTATTCCTTATTTTTAGCTTAACAAGCTATTCTCAAAAGAGCGCAATGAATCACTCAATAAATTTAGTACTGAACACAAAAAAAAAGATAGATGATGCTCTCTATATTACATTAACTAGGTTTTCGCATAAAAATCCAATAGATAACAAACAAGCATCTGTATCAACAGCTCATTTAACATTGCTTCAAGAAAATAAGGAAGATGATTTAATAATTTCAATGTACCATATTGAAAATAAACAATTAAATAACAAACAGTATGAATCTGTTAATTGGAACAACTACACGATACTATTAAAAAAGCTTAGCTATGATGAATCTATTGATATTGTAATAACAAAAACTGAAGACCTTAAAAAAACAAGGGCATTAGAGAAAAATAAATTGATACAGCAAGCCAATAAACTTATAGCTTCCAAATATTCAGAATTTATATTTGACCCTAAGTTATATGAAATTACAACTTGGGCAAACTCTAAAAAAACAATTGTTAAGTATAGGCGAATTATACGGTTTACTCCTCTTAATAAAAAAGGTGAAAATTTAAAGTATGATTTTGATATTAATTTAATCGACAAACGTATATCTCCTTTTGATTTCTGGACGTTCGATCGGTTTTATATTCCTACGACCAAAGACCAAGAAAAAATTAACTTTGTTATAGAAGCATTTGGATTGCCACGATTTGGGTTTAACAATACCATTCTTGAAGAACATGATATGTATAGCATTTACATAGATAACGAAGTAGCTTTTGGCCAGTATTTTATAGATAAAATAACGGGTAAAGAGTGTATGGGATCTATAGAGGGAAGCTATGCTCCAATGCCCGACTTTCCCGAGTTAATTAACCCAGACCCTCTGATTGAAATCAAATAATAATAATAGCTAATTTAACACAGTGCCTCAACGTTAGTAGGTTCATCTAAAATTAAGAAATTAGGA
>CBDTZS010000193.1:0-5904 GCA_965364955.1 uncultured Tenacibaculum sp.
AGGGGAACAATTTCTAACTTTAGGAAATAAGGTGTCTTCACCCACTTGCATACTCACTTTATAATGCTCTTTTTCGTAACCGAAAGACCCCGCCATTCCACAACAACCAGTATTCATAATAGTTACTTTATAATTTTCAGGAATATTTAAAACGGAAAAAGAAGCATGTGTACTCGACAGTGCTTTTTGATGGCAATGTCCGTGAATTTTGAGCTCTTTTGAATTCGATGTAAAAACAGAAGTATCTATATTCTCTTTTTTGTATTCTGAGGCTAAAAACTCTTCAATAGTAAAAGTGTTCTTTGCTATTTCTTTAGCTGATATTTTATCGTCTGCTAAACGAATATATTCATCTCTAAAGGTTAAGATTGCAGAAGGTTCTATTCCTATTAACGGAGTTTCTTCTGAAATTAACTCTTTAAAAACAGCAATATTTTTATTAGCGATCTCTTTTGCTTCTTTTAAGAAACCTTTAGAGATATAACTTCTTCCGCTTTCTTCGTGATTTGCATTTTTTACTTCGTATCCTAACTTTTCTAAAAGAATTACTGCATCCTTTCCTATTTCAGTATCGTAAAAGTTGGTAAACTCATCGTTAAATAAATAAACTATTTTTTTAGATGTTTTTGATTCATGTTTCTTTAGCCACGCATCCAAAGGTTGTTTAGCTAATTTAGGAACAGCTCGTTCTGTAGCAACTCCCATTATTTTTTTAGCTAATAACGTATTGGTTAAAAAATTTGTTATGGTAGGTAATTTACTACCTAGTTTATTATATTTAGCATTGTTCGCAAACAATTTACTTCTGAATGAATAACCATTAGTTTCTTGATATTGATATAAAAACTCCGCTTTCATAGCTGAAATATCAACGTTACTTGGGCATTCGGTAGCGCAAGCTTTACAGCTTAAACAAAGATCCAACACTTGTTTTAATTCTTTAGAATCGAATTTGTTTTCGGCAGTGTTATTTGTTAATACTTCACGTAACATATTTGCTCTTGCACGCGTAGTTTCTTTCTCGTTTCGGGTTGCTCTATAACTCGGACATAAAGTTCCGCCTGCTTCTGGAGATTTTCTACAATCACCGGAACCATTACATTTTTCGGCCAATTTTAAAATACCTTCGCTTTCAGAAAAGTCTTGAAGTGTTTTTATAACGGGTTCTTTTCTGTCAATTTCATAACGTAAGCTTTTATCCATCGGAAAAGCATCTGTAATTTTTCCTTTGTTAAATACATTATTAGGATCAAATGCTTTTTTAATCCGTCTTAATAAGTCATAATTTGCATTACCAATCATTAACGGAATAAACTCTGCACGTACAATTCCGTCTCCATGTTCACCGCTAAAAGAACCTTTGTATTTCTTAACCAATTCAGCAGTTTCAGTTGTTATTTTTCTAAATAATACTACATCTTCCTGTTTCTTTAAATTTAAGATAGGACGTAAGTGTAATTCACCAGCACCAGCATGTGCGTAATACACGGCATCTTGCTGATACTTATCCATAATCTGAGTAAACTCTTCAATATATTCAGGCAAGTCTTCTAAAGCAACCGCAGTATCTTCTATACATGCAACTGCTTTCATATCTCCCACAATATTTCCTAATAAACCTAAACCTGCTTTACGCAAGTGATGAACTTTAGCAATGTCCTCTCCGTAAACTTTCGGATAATGATATCCGAAGTTATTTATTTTTAGATCTTTAATTAGTTTATCTGCCTGTATTTCTGCTTCTTCAATGGTATTTGCAGAAACTTCTAACATTAATACAGCTTTGGGGTCACCTTGTAAAAAGAAACGGTTTTTAGCCTGCTCACGATTGTTTTTGGTACAGTCTAAAATTACTTTATCCATTAATTCACAAGCATATAATTTGTGATTCATGGCAGTAACGGTTGCTTTTAAACTTTCGTTAACGCTTGTAAAATGCGGACAGACCATAATACTGTGTGTAGGTGGTAGGTCGTCTAATTGAATAGTAATTGCAGTAGAGAAAACTAAAGTTCCTTCACTACCTGATAAAAATTTAGCAGGATTAATTGTAGCATTATTTCCTCCGAACAAATCTGAAGTTAAAAACTCATCTACAGCATACCCTGTATTTCTTCTGTGAATTTCTGGTTTCGGAAATTCATTTATTATTTCTTGCTGAATTGCTTCTTGAGAAAGTTCGGTATAAATTGTTCTGTAGATGTTTCCTTCTAAAGAGTTTTCTATTTTTTTTTGTTTGAATTCTTGTGAGGTGATTTCAGAAAAGATAACATCAGTTCCGTCAGATAATAAACCTTCAATAGTTAACACTTTATCACGCGTTACTCCGTAGCGAATAGAAGTACTTCCAGATGAATTATTACCAACCATTCCGCCAATCATACAACGATTAGAAGTTGAGGTGTTTGGTCCAAAAAATAATCCGAAAGGTTTTAGAAATCTGTTTAAGTCATCACGAATAATTCCTGGTTCAACAGTGATGGTTTTGTTAGCTTCATCAAAAGCTAACATGTTTGTAAAATGTTTAGATACGTCAACTACAATTCCGTCTCCAACACATTGTCCTGCTAATGAAGTTCCTGCAGTTCTTGGTATTAATGTAATATTGCTTTTGGTAGCAAAATCAATTAAAATTTTAATGTCTTTTGTGTTTTTAGGATAGGCTACTGCTAGCGGAATTTTACGATATACCGAAGCATCTGTAGCATACAAAGTTTTATGTAAATCATCAAAAAATAATTCACCAGTTAAACTTTTTTCTAAATGGAGTAATTGTGTTGTATTTGCCATTATCTAATCACCTATAAGGTTTATAGTTTTGTTTTTAAATAGTAATAGTTTTCATTCTCTATAACTTCAATCTCATCTATTACTATTTTGTGTTGAAAAAAAGGAGCGTTTAAAACCATGGTATGATATTCTCCATTTTCACCACAAATATCAATATTTAATTTCTCTTTTAATTCATTAATTGAAGTTTTATCAAGTGCTTTACCAACCCAATCACTACTTAAATCTGATTTTTTTACCAAAGTAAAAATCACAGAAAAATTATTCGTAATCAATTCATTTAGTAGGTAGGCTCTGTCTTTTTTCCAAAGAGGATTAAAAACCTTCATGTTTGGTTTTTTAGAGCATTCTTCAATCCAATTGCTATGTCCAGCTATTTCATCAATATCTCCAGTAATTAACGTTTCAATTTTATAGCGCTCTTTTAATTGTTGAATCGTTTTTTCGTAACTTTCTTTTATCGGAGCTTCTACCGTTAATAATAAATGAGGAAGGTTAATAGCTTTCACTTGTTTTTCAATCAAATGAATAGAATGCGCTTTAAAATCTGGGTTTTTAGGAGCAAATGTTACTAAATGAGTAATGTTATAACCTACTTGTTGTGCTTTTAGAAAGGCGAGCGCACAATCTTTACCTCCTGTCCATAAAACTGCTGCTGTTTTGCTCATAACTATTCTATTGGAATGTTTCTCTTAAAGCAAGTGTCAAAACAGATAAAAGTATCTGTGCCAGCAACACCATTTATTAAATGAACATTGTCATATAATATTTTTTGTAAATGTTCATTGTCTTTTGCGTAAATTAATATGAAAATAGCGTAGTTACCAGAAACAAAATTACATTCAGTAATTTCAGGTATTTTCTCTAACTCTTTCATAACATCTTTTGCAAAACGTGCTTCACGTAAACGAATACCAGTGTATGATTTTGTTTTATAGCCTAACTTTTTTTCTTCTAAAACAAACTCAGCATTTTTAATAACACCTTCTGAAGTAAGTTTTTTTATACGTTGATGTACTAAAGAATTGGAAACTTTCAATTCTTCTGCTATTTGAGAGTAGGCTTTACGAGCGTCTAATCGTAATTTTGATAGTATTTGCTTGTCGATATAATCAAATTGATTTTTCAAAAGAATAGTTTTGTTAGAATGATCTTTATTTAATTTGTAAAGATACAAGCTCTTTTTATGAAAAAAAATGTAGTCGCATATATAATATGCGACTACGAAATTTTAATATTCAGCATTTATTTGTGCTAAGCATTTTTCGATGGTTTCATCTTGCATGTCTTCATACCATTTCATTAATTCGTAAACAGATTCGCCTAAATCTTTTTCAAACAATGATTGATTAGAACTTCCTTCGTACTCATGTTTTGCATCATCTGTACCCAAGTTTGAAGCGAAAATTCCCGCAGCACTTACAGGTAAAAAGTCTTCATAAACCATAGGTTCTATAGTTAAATAGCCATCCTTTAATAATTGGTTTACATCTGATTTTGGATGTATTTTACTTTTAGAGATATTTTTTATTTTATCTGTAGTAAAGTAATGGAAATAAGCTAACTCTTTTGATTGTAACTCATCATAGTTATCAGGAAAAACTTTGAAATTTTCCATTAATAATTGGTTGTACTCTGAGGCATTTTCAGCGGTTGGTGATCCACCAATTGCTTTACGCGTTTTAGCTAACAACTCATTATACAAGTCCAATCCTTTTTGAGTTAATGCTGCACCACGTTGTTCGATTTCTCCAAAACGAGCTTTGTGTTCTCCTGTTTTTTCATTTCCAACTTTACCTTTAAAAGTTACTTTTTCGGTCAATGCTTTAAAACTTGTTTGACGTAATAAAATAGGGCATTTTCTAGTAGGAGGTCCTTCTATATTGTCTTTTGGAGTAATATTACGAGCAGCCATACTTGCTTGCACCTTGTCTATATCTAAAGATCTAGGAGTTAAATGGTTTATGTGAGGACCTTTAAAAGCAACTACATCAGCAATTAATCTGTGCTGCCCCAGTAATGCTTCGTACATTTCGTGATCTACCGTAGCAGTATCATGCCATCGAAAAGTTTGTAATGCTTCTTGAATAAAGGTTTCGGTATCCTCTTTATTTAATCCTCCTTCTTTTTCAGATTTGTCAATTAACTCTAGTACTTTCTCTGTGAAAATTTGACGGTTTTCTAAAATAGTTTCAATATTGTTACGAAGCTTGTTATCATCAATTAAGTCTAAACGTAATAAAGAGGTAAAAACTCTAAATGGTGCTTGGTTAAGAGCGGTGTTTTCTATCGCTCTAAACGCAGTAGCGTGAACAGGAACACCTGCAGTTGCTAAATCATAATACCCAAGAGGAAACATTCCCATAACTTTAAATAGGCGTCTCATTGTAAATAACTCATACGGTTTACCTAAACGAATTGCTCCGTGACGTTCCATATTTAGTCGCGTAATTTCTCCAGTATGCACTAATTGTTCTTTTATCTCTTTAGATTCTGAAAGAACATTGTCGTTAATTTCATGAACCAAATCAAGTAGTTCACCGTAAAGAGGTACTTCGTTTTTATACATGTCAGACATAATCGTAGAGAAGCGATTACGAATGTATTCTGGTGAGACAAATGTCTTTGCTGTATTTAAACTTTGTACTGTATTATTTGATGACATAATTTGTTTAATTTTGTTACAAAATAAATAAATTTAATCTTTAATTTAGTGTTTTAAAGTGAAATTTACTCAAAAATAACTTATTATGTGTTGATTTAGTTTTAAAAACGTGTTTAACTAAGTAGGAAAACAATTTTAATTAAAAAGTAGGTTTTAAAAAACTAATTTGACTTTGCTGTAAAATAAAGATTATTTAGATTATGAATAACCGTTTTTGATTTGTTATTCATGTAAATTATATTCTTGTTATTATGAACTTGCTTTTCGTCATGTTATGAAAAATGGCGAGTTATATTCTAGTTTATCACAGGTTCTGCTGATAAGGTTTTTGAAAGTACAAATATGAAATTATAAAAGTAATTTTTTATTGCTTTTTAAAATAAAACATAAAAACCTCATGTTATTGATTTGGGGTTTTTTAGTTGTGTTTTTTGAGCGTTTCGCTAACG
>CBDTZS010000194.1:0-5889 GCA_965364955.1 uncultured Tenacibaculum sp.
AGTTGTCACCAGCAAAAAAGGGTAAACAACATTTCGAGTTTGTTATTGGTGCTGGTGGGTGTTAAAAATTGTTTTGGTTTTGTAGACTAATTATAGCTATCGGTATTAAGAATATGAATTCGTTTTAATGATTTATATTCATCGATAGGGAAGTTAGCCGAAATTAAGTTAAAATTCAAACAAAAAAGCAACCCAAAGGGTTGCTTTTAATTTTATAAAAAGAAAGTGTTTATGCTATTTATACAAATAAACCTTCATCTGTTTTTTCAACTTTAGCTAATTTATTTTTGGTTAAACCTTTAATCATTTTGTCTTTGTTAGTAATAAAGAAAGAATTGTTTTTTACCTCAGTACTTTGAGGTATCTAGCTTTTATTTCTTGGTATACTTTTTCAGTAAAAGAGGTGTTAATATTCACTTCTTTTCCATACTTAATAAGCGCTCCTGCAAATAATTCTAATTCATTCCGTTCTTTTCCTGAATTTACATCAAGTTGTAATGAAGTAGGTGTTTTTGGAGGGAATGTAGAAGCTTTTTCAAATGTCTTTAAAATAATATCATCTTGTAGATGAATTCCTTTTTTATCTGCAATTGATTTTATTTCATCCATTATTTTTGTTGCTTCTTCTTTTTGTAATTCAATGGAACAAACGGCTCCTATTGATGAATTATGTTTTGCAGTGATTAAACCAAAACTTGCAATGAAAATAAATTTAGTCCAAATGTCATTTAAAGAATTGTCTTTAAATTTAAAATCGATCTTACTGTTTTTTATTAAACTAACAATCCAATCAATATTTTCAGAAGTGTGTTCAGGGTCTTTACCAAAGATTAATTTCCCTGCTTTTCCTTTATGTTCAACAATACCTTTTTCTTTTATATGTGAAGCAACATAAACACAAGAAGGTAAAATTATATTATTAGGTATTATTTTACGAATTCTGTCATAAATATCTGCTCCATTCATCATTGGTAGTAGAATGGTTTTTTTTGTGACTATGTTTGATAGTTGATTACAAACGTTCTCTAAGTCATATTCTTTAACACAAATAATTATTAAATCTGGTTTTTGAATTTCCGAAATGTTCTGATAAATAGCATCAGGGTTTGTTATGTTATTTTTGTGTTCAGAAGAAAGTAACGTAAGTCCTTTCTCTTTAACTGTCTCATATGTTTTAGCTCTAGCTATAAACGATATTCGATGTAGCTTATTCGTTTCGTTACTCTGGCTTATTTTAAATCCAAAATAACCACCGACACCACCAAGACCTATAATAACAATATGTTTTTTATTCATTTTTTTATTTTTCACAAAGATGAATACTCGCAAAAGAATAAGCACTTGATAAATGACAAGAAATTACATTTTTCTGGTTTCTTTTCTGATTCTACTCAAAGTACTATCTGTGATTCCTAAATAAGAAGCTATAACTTTAAGAGAAACCTGCTGAAAAATATGTGGTTGTAGTTTTAAAAGATTTAAATATCTTGTTTCTGCTTTTTGACTTGCCATTTCAATTAACCTGTCATTAAGTTTGTAATAATTTATGACAAATAGAAGCCTGCTAAATTCTCTAAATTCTGTAATATTATGAAAATTAGTCTGTACATTTTTAAAACTTGTTTCCCAAAGCGAACAGTCTGTTAATGTTTGATAAACTTCTTTTGTTGGTTGTTTTTTGAAAAAGGATAAAAAATCATTTACAAAACAAGGGGCTGAATAAATGTTTGTTGTAACCTCTTCGTTATCTTCATTTAGAATATATGAGCGCATATATCCTTTTTCTAAAAAATATGTTTTTGTGCTGATTGTATCTTTGTCAAGTAAGATTGTATTCTTGTTTAATGTGAAATCGCAAAATGTTTCAGTAATCTTTTCAACAATTTCTTTTTGGATAGGAAACAAAGAATGGAAATAATTATTAAGTATCGATTTGTCCATTAGTTTGTTCTTAAGTTATACGCCTATTGCATATATGTTATATGGTTCGAAATTAAAGCTTTTCAATACGGAAACCAATATTAATTATTGGTGAAATAGAAACTAAGAATCAGAGAGTATTTAAAATAAAGTAGTTGATGTTGTTATAACGACTTATATATAACGACAGCCAAGTTAATCGAAAACAGCATAAAAATCAAACAAAAAAAGCAACCCAAATTGGGTTGCTTTTAATTTTATAAAAAAAAATGTTTATACTATTTCAACAAACAAACCTTCTTCAGTTTTATCAACTTTAGCTAATTTATTTTTAGTTAACCCTTTAATGGTTTTATCCCATTTTTTGTTAGATAAACCAGATTGTGTTTTTAAATCGTTTAATGCTATTTTTTCAGTTTTATCAAGAATTGCTAAAACTGCTTTTTCGTCATCATTTAATTCAATAGAAGGCGCTTTCTTTTCAGGTCTCATTTGAGGAAAAAACAACACTTCTTGTATTGATGGATTGTTGGTTAAATACATAACCAATCTGTCCATTCCAATACCTAAACCAGATGTTGGCGGCATTCCGTATTCTAACGCACGTAAAAAATCATGATCTATAAATTCGGTAGCTTCATCATCACCACGTTCCGCTAACTTAAGTTGTGCTTCAAAACGCTCACGTTGATCAATTGGGTCATTTAATTCAGAATATGCATTTGCAATTTCTTTACCACAAACCATCAATTCAAAACGCTCTGTTAATTCCGGATTATCTCTGTGCTCTTTACATAAAGGAGACATTTCCTTCGGGTAATCTGTAATAAAAGTAGGCTGAATGTAATTTCCTTCACATTTTTCACCGAACATTTCATCAATTAACTTCCCTTTACCCATGGTCGTATCAACTTCGATTCCCATTCCTCTGGCAGCTTCAAAAAGCTCACTTTCAGATTTTCCGTTGATATCAAAACCGGTAAAATGTTTTATAGAGTCAGCCATGGTAACTCTTGCATACGGCGCCTTAAAATCAACTTCATGTTCACCAAAAGTTGTTTTACTTGTTCCGTTTACGGCAATCGCACAATGTTCTAATAGTTTCTCTGTAAAATCCATCATCCAGTTGTAGTCTTTGTAAGCTACATAGATTTCCATTGCTGTAAATTCCGGATTATGTGTTCTATCCATTCCTTCATTTCTGAAGTTTTTAGAAAACTCATATACACCATCAAAACCACCAACAATTAAACGTTTTAAATATAATTCGTTCGCAATACGCATGTATAAAGGCACATCTAAAGCGTTGTGATGTGTAGCAAATGGTCTTGCAGAAGCACCACCAGCAATAGGTTGTAAAATAGGAGTTTCAACTTCAAAATAACCAGCGTCATTAAAAAAGTTACGCATTGCAGTAAACAGTTTTGTACGCTTTACAAAAACTTCTTTTACATGAGGATTTACCACTAAATCAGCATAACGCTGACGGTAACGCATTTCTGGATCTGTAAAAGCATCATAAGTAATACCATCTTTTACTTTTGGCATTGGTAAAGGTTTTAATGCTTTACTTAACAATTTAAAAGATTTTACTTTAACCGTTTTTTCACCAACTTTTGTTGTAAATAGCTCACCTTCAACTCCAATAAAATCACCTAAGTCTAGTAATTTCTTAAAAACATCATTATATAAAGTTTTGTCTTCACCAGTACAAATCTCATCTCTATTAAAATAAAGTTGAATTCTACCTTCACTATCTTGCAATTGCGCAAAAGACGCTTTCCCTTGTATATTGATCGCCATTAAGCGACCAGCAATGATCACCTGTTTATCTTCCGCGAAGTTTTCTTTTATTTCCTTAGAATTTGAATCTAATGGGAATAAATCAGCAGGGTACGGATTAATACCTAATTCACGTAATTTCCCTAATTTCTCTCTACGTACAACTTCTTGTTCTGATAATTGCATGGGTTATTTTTTATAATTTTTAATGAAGCCGCAAAGGTACAATCAATTCAAGAATTAAACAACGATTAACAAAATCACGTTTTTTATAAAAAAACGAAAAATGTTTGGTAGTGTTAAAAAAGGGCGTATATTTACAGGCTGCTTTTTTTTAAAGTAGCATTTAGTTGTGTTGTTAGGCACTTTAAATAGTGTCACGGTTTTGTTAACCAATGGAAAGCTTCCCTGAGATGGGTTGCTTTTTTTTTGTGCTAAATTTAAAGATTAAGGCTTTTTTTTGAAGCTATTTCCCGCTTTTCGCACTCGCTCTCTGAGAGGAGCTCAAACAAATGCTACAATCGGGGCTACAGCTATTTGCAAAATTTTGTTTATTAAATAAAGCTGTCTTTATACTCCCATAGCGTAGTGAAAAACAACACAAAATAAACGACTGCTATTGAAAACTTAATAGTAACCGAGGTAAGAAAACCTAATAAAGCGCCAAATGAAGCTTTTAAGGCTCTGTTGGTGTCTTTACTGTCATATATTAGTTCTCCAATTAATGCACCGAAAAAAGCACCTATAATTATGCCAAAAGGAATAGGAGATAACAATCCTATAACTAGCCCGATGGTTGTACCGTAAACTCCGTATTTAGTTCCCCCAAAACGTTTTGTTCCCATTGCAGGAATCATATAATCAAGAAAAAAGATAATAATGGCAATTGCCAGGGTAATACCTAAGAACGTCCAATCTTGCGGAATAGCTTTTGTTAAATGAAGTAATAACAAACCAATCCAACTTGTAATTGGTCCTGGTAGTATTGGTAAAAAGGAACCTATAATACCTAAGCAAACAAAAAAGAAGCCAAGTAAGGCTAGAAATATATCCATATTCTGTATTTAATTTTTCATGTAAAACACTTCGTTTTACACTTATAGGACGAAAATAAGAAATGTTTGTTACATGTATTATTAACTAAAAAATTAGTTTAAACTAATTTTTTAGTTATATTTGAAGTGTAAAATATTTAAGAATAGAAAAATGAGCAAGCAATTAACAAAAGCAGAGGAGCAAATAATGCAAGTATTGTGGAATTTAAAAGCAGCTTCGGTAAAAGAAGTAATTGTTGAATTACCTGAGCCAAAACCAGCATACAATACGGTATCTACCATTATCAGAATTTTAGAAACTAAAGAGTTTGTTGGTCATGAACCGAAAGGGAGAGGGTTTGTGTATCATCCGTTAGTTGAAAAATCGGAATATAGTAATGAGAGTTTACATAAGTTAATGAACGGTTATTTTGAAGGTTCATTTAAAAGTATGGTATCGTTTTTTATGAAGGAAAATAAAATGGATATCCAAGAATTGGAAAGTATCTTAAAGGAAGTAGATAAAAGTAAAAAGTAATTGTCAGTTCGAGTAAGTTTTGAAGTATGAGAAATTTGTGTCGAAAACAAATTACGATTAGTTACATCTCAATAAAATTACTCAAAGTGACAACCTAAAATAAAGAATCATGATAAATTATATAATTCAAGTAATCTTATTTCAAGCGTTGTTTGTAGCTGTGTATGATTTCTTTTTAAGTAAAGAGACATTTTTCACGAAGAACAGATGGTATTTGTTAAGCACATCGGTTGTTTCTTTTTTATTACCGATGTTTAAAATATCTACGATACAAAATGCAGTTCCGCAAGAATATACCATTTTGTTGCCAGAAATAGTCTTATCACCTCAAAGAGTACTGGAGAAGTCTGCTTGGTATCAATCTATAAATTACTTAGATGTGTTCTTTGTAATTGGAAGTTTTCTTTTTTTAACAATATTTATTATAAAGCTACAACGGATAATTCGATTAGTTTTTAAATATGGAAGTGAAGATAGACAGACGTATAAATTGGTGCTATTACCAAAAAACTCTAAAGCGTTTTCATTTTTCAACTATATCTTTTTAGGGAAGGGAATTCCAACAGAAAAGCAAGAAAAAATAATAGAACACGAATTGGTACACAGCACACAAAA
>CBDTZS010000195.1:0-5887 GCA_965364955.1 uncultured Tenacibaculum sp.
AAGCCATGAAAAAACCAAGCCGATATTTTGAAGAGTATAGACTAGCAGACGTAATTAGGTTAATCGTTTCTCTTGCGATTGAAGAGAACTCTTTCAGAACTTTTGAGGGACTGGAAAAAAGTTTGAGAGATCAACCAAAGTCTGCGGAGGATTGGGGTCAAGTGGCGGATGAGCATCCTGAATTCTTTAGATTTAACAAAGCCCGAACAAGCATAACTCTATTATTTAGGTATCTAGGGCAGCCAAATCTAAATGAAGGAGAAAAAAGGCAACCACTTTCGGTAGAAGAGACTCAAAAACTTATTGATCAAGCAATAGAAATCCATGATAGACAAATAGCTAGGCACCAACGTAATTCGTTTAGAATTCCATTGATAACAACATTAATAGTAGCATTAGTAACGCTCTTGACACTAGCCGTAAATATTGGTTTGACCATGGATAAGAATAAATCTAAGAACGACATCAAAAGTATTCTTACTGAAATAGAAAAACAAAATGAAGAACTGAAGAACTCACTTATGAGAATTGAGGTATATCAAACCCAAAGTTCGAAAATGGAAAGAAACACTGAAATACCTCTTAATTCAGGGAAACAGTAGCTAACAAGGGCTATAATTCATTGCAGCGGAATTTTTCTTAGAAAATTACTTTCTATCAACCAACCCTTGGTTCTAGCGGAATGATCTTCGCGGACAATTCCACAACGAAACCATAGTCAAACCTACAATTTACTTGAAAACGAAAAAAATCCGCATATAACCTTAATGCATCCCAGAAATTCGACTTGCACCGATTCTATATTTGAAAAAATAAAAGAACTGGAGTTTCCAACTGAATTGGAATTCGTAAAAATCAGTTTAATAGAACATAGAAACGGAGGAAAATGGCCTAATTTACAAGAATTTAATCTCGTGAATAAAAACGTTACATAACAACTTGTCTTAAAAATTGCGTAGTTTAGTACTTATTTAAATTTAATTCTTTTTTTGCAAGTCTGATTTCCCTTCAGGAAACTCTCGCAAAAAACAACACAACTTCCTTTACAGGTGGCGGTTAAAACACAAAAAGTAAAACAAATATTTAAAGATAAATATCATGGCAAAAAGTAAAGATTCAAAAAAGAACGTTAAAAAAGAAGCTACTAAAACCCCTAAAGAAAAAAAAGCTGAAAAGAGACTAAAAAAATCTAAATAAGATTAACTATTGCACCATATAAATTAATTGCGAGTACAAACCAAATAGAAAATCTTCACGATTTTTCTATATGGTTTGTACTTATTGTATTGAGTAATTACACAATCTAACTATTCTTAGACCTAAAAACGTTACAAAATCACCACTCCAACTAACTAATATTACTCCAAAGTCCGTTTGTTTTTTGTATTTGTGTGTAGACTTTTAATAAACTAGCATTTTCTGGTTTAGAAAAAGTAGCATCATCTTCTAATACACTAATTGCTGTTTGTCGTGCTTTGTGTAAAATAGCTGTATCATTTACAATATCTGCTATTTTAAGATTTAACACACCACTTTGTTGAGTTCCCATAATATTACCAGGGCCGCGAAGTTTTAAATCTACTTCTGCTATTTTAAATCCGTCAGTAGTTTCAACCATGGTTTGCAAACGTGTTTTACTATCAGAAGACAATTTAAAACTCGATAATAAAATACAATAACTCTGTTCTCCTCCACGCCCTACTCTACCTCGTAATTGATGTAACTGACTTAAGCCAAAACGCTCTGCGCTTTCAATAACCATTACCGATGCATTTGGCACATTTACGCCTACTTCAATTACCGTAGTTGCAACCATTATCTGAGTTTCTCCTTTCACAAAACGATTCATTTCATATTCCTTATCCGCAGGTTTCATTTGCCCATGAACAATACTAATTTGATATTTTGGTGACGGAAAATCACGTGAAATACTCTCATAACCGTCCATTAAATCTTTATAATCCATTGCTTCAGATTCTTGAATTAACGGATACACCACATAGGCTTGACGACCTTTGTTAATTTCATCTTTTAAAAACTTGAATACACTTAAACGATTGCTATCATAACGATGTACTGTTTTAATTTCTTTACGCCCTGGAGGCAATTCATCAATTACTGAGATATCTAAATCACCATAAACCGACATTGCTAATGTCCTTGGAATTGGTGTTGCGGTCATTACCAAAACATGTGGAGGTATAGATCTTTCAACTTGTACTGAAGGAAGACTTTTAAGTTTAGCCTCTATCCTTGCTGCTGCATTTTCTAGATCTTCTGAAGCCTCTTCATTACTTAACCGAATAATCTCATAACCAAACTCATTTAAAATTGTCGATCGTAAATTAGTTGCTTCTTTCTGCTCAGGGGTAACATTATACTTTCCATCAACTTCTACAACAAGCTTTTTCTCTAAGCAAATAAAATCTACCATAAACTCATCAATAATATAATATCTTCTAAATTTAAAGGCGGTTTGTTTTGTACTTAAAACATCCCATAAAGCTCTTTCTTCTTTGGTCGTTTTATTTTTACGCTTTGATGCTATTTCTTTTAATAATTGGTACTCTGAAGCATGCGTTATCATGTATTTTTCACGAACGATTTCTCCTTTTTCTTCAGAAACTCCTTGAACTGGGTTTTTCTCCCATAATTTTGATCGCTGCGCTACTCCAAAACGATGTTGCTCATCGATAATAGCAATTCCTAAATTCTTAAACTGTACTTTATCTTCTAAAATAGCATGTGTACCTATTAAGATATGTACAGAACCATCTTCTAACCCTGCATGAATTTCACGTCGTTGTTTTATTTTACTTGAACCTGTTAATAATGCTACTTTTATAGGTGTTTCAGCTAATAACTCTACCATTCCGTTATAATGTTGGATTGCCAAAATTTCAGTAGGCGCCATTATTGTTGCTTGAAAGCCATTATCAATCGCTAACAACATGGTTAGTAAAGCCACTATGGTTTTACCAGAACCAACATCTCCTTGCAATAAGCGATTCATGTGCACACCAGAACCGATATCTTTTCGTATTTCTTTTAAAACTCTTTTCTGCGCATTGGTTAATTCAAAAGGCAAGTAATTGTTATAAAAGTTAGTGAAATGATCTCCTACTGTTTCAAAAATATACCCTTTAATTTTTGACTTCCGAATGAGTTTTTTCTGTAATAATTGTAGTTGGATAAAAAACAGTTCCTCAAATTTTAATCGATATTGAGCCTTTGCTAACAATTCTTGACTTTTCGGAAAATGAATATTTAACAAAGATTCTTTTTTTACTAATAACTCATTTTCATTTAAGAGATAAACAGGGAGTGTTTCTTCAATAATACCAAACACTTGTTGTAGCAAATTTTGAAGCATGCTACGCATCATTTTATTCCCAACACCTTTATTTGATAATTTTTCTGTGGATGGATATACTGGCTGCATTGACATTTGCAGCTTACTTTTATATTCTTTGACCGTTTCCATTTCAGGATGCGGCATATTAGCAATACCATTATACCAATTTAACTTTCCGTAAATCACGTACGGAACATCAATTTTCAAACTATCCTTTATCCACTTTGCTCCCTTAAACCATACCAAGTCTATCGCCCCTGTAGCGTCAGAAAACGTTGCAACTAATCGACTTCCTCTTTTCTGCTGTACCTCTTTAATGCTCGTAATCTTACCAACCACCTGAACTTCAGCGGTGTTTTGTTGTAATTCTTTAATTGTATAAAACTGTGTTTTATCAATATATCTAGACGGAAAAAGGTGTAATAAATCATTGCATGTTTTTATACCCAGCTCGGTATACAACAATTCTGCTCTGGCTACACTAACGCCTTTTATATATGTTACAGGATGATTTAAATTCATTGAGAACGAAAATACAAAAAGCCGTTAAAATCAACTATCTTTGCACTCTTAAATTCATCAAATGAGATTACATAGAAATTTAGTTTACGCAGTAATTGATAGTTTACGCGACGTTTTTAACGAAGACGTGTATGCTGACAAAGCTGTTCAAAAGGCATTACAAAGAGATAAAAGATGGGGATCACGTGATAGAAAATTTGTTGCTGAAACTATTTATGATATTGTACGATGGAAACGTTTGTATGGAGAGATTGCTAATGTAAAAACTCCATATTCAAGACCTGATTTATGGCGTTTATTAGTGGTATGGTGTACTTTAAGAGGTATAAAATTACCTGATTGGAACCAAATTGAAGAAACTCCTACAAGAAGAATTAAGGGAAAGTTTGATGAACTTTCTCAAATTAGAAAATACAGAGAATCTATTCCTGATTGGATAGATGAATTGGGTGTTAAAGAATTAGGTGAAGATGTTTGGACTAAAGAGATTGCTGCTTTAAACAAACAAGCTGATGTTATTTTACGTACAAACACGTTAAATGTAACAAAAGATCACTTACAAAAAGATTTAAAAGCAGAAGGTATTGAAACTGAATTCGTCAAAGGATGTGATGACGCCTTACGTTTAATAGAACGTGCTAATGTTTTTAAAACTGAAGCTTTTCATAAAGGTTTCTTTGAAGTACAAGATGCTTCTTCTCAATTGGTAGCTGCGTATTTAGATGTTGAGCCTGGTATGAAAGTAATTGATACTTGTGCTGGTGCTGGTGGTAAAACATTGCATTTAGCTGCTTTAATGAAAAATAAAGGGCAAATTATAGCGATGGATATTTATGAAAGTAAATTGAAAAAGTTAAAAGTTAGAGCTCGTAGAAATGGAATAAGTAATATCGATTTAAAAGTTATCGATTCTACCAAAGTAATTAAAAAATTACACGGTAAAGCAGATAGAGTTTTAATTGATGCACCATGTTCTGGTTTAGGTGTTCTTCGTAGAAACCCTGATAGTAAATGGAAACTACAACCTGAATTTATAGACAACATCAAAAAAGTTCAACAAGACGTTTTACAACAATATTCTAGAATGGTAAAACCAGGTGGTAAATTAGTATATGCTACTTGTTCTGTTTTACCTTCTGAAAACCAAGAACAAGTTAAAATATTTTTAGCATCTGAAGATGGAAAAGATTTTAGCCTTGTAAAAGACAATAAAGTGTTAGCTCATAAATTTGGCTTTGATGGTTTTTATATGGCTCAGTTAGTAAAAAAATAAAATTTCTTTTTTATATAAAACAAAAGGCTCGTGATTTCTAAATCACGAGCCTTTATCAATCAACTATTAAAAACTAACTAATCACTAAACTATCTGTTAAGTAATTACACCTATATGACGATGTATTTATTGAATCGTTACAGTAAGTCTTTAGTTTAACATTTTTTTAAGATTGATACTTTAATCTTGAATATTTAGCTCCTACTTTCTTCTCCTCTTATTTTAAATTTTGATTTGTAATCCTTTATAAGTATTTTTAGGTTCAACTAACTAAGAATTTTAACTTATGACAAATTCAAACAAACCAAGTACTTTTTTCTGGGTAATTAGTAGCGTTGCTATACTATGGAACGGAATGGGTGTTAACCAATACTTACAACAAGCTTATAACACCGATGCTTTCAAGGCAATGTATCCTGATGAAAAAGTAATGGAAATGGCAGTAAACACACCTTCATGGGTAATGGGTGCATTTGCCATAGCCGTTTTTGGAGGACTAATTGGTAGTATATTTTTATTATTACGTAAAAAGATTGCAAAACCGATATTTTTAGTTTCGTTAATCGCAATTATTATACAAATGTTTTATAACGTTTTTATGAGTGGTGCTATGGATGTTTATGGACCAGGAGTCGTTATAATGCCAATTATGGTTATTGGTTTTGCTATATTTATACTTTGGTATACTAAAAAATCGGAAACTAAAGGTTTACTCTCTTAAAGCCTTTTAAAATATT
>CBDTZS010000196.1:0-5841 GCA_965364955.1 uncultured Tenacibaculum sp.
AAAATATTTTAAACCATGTTTGAATCATAATTTCTTCTTCTTTTATCTATTATTGAATTAAAACATCGACTTTATGAGTATTGTCGTTTTGAGAAATGACCTCACCATCTTTTAATGTGATAACTCTAGATGAAAATTGTGCATCATAAGAAGAATGCGTTACCATAATTATTGTTGCTCCCGAAGCATGTAATTCAGTTAATAGCTCCATCACATCATTACCGCTTTTACTATCTAAGTTCCCTGTAGGTTCATCAGCTAAAATTAATTTAGGATTCGTAACCAAAGCTCTTGCAACTGCAACTCTTTGTTGTTGTCCTCCTGATAATTGTAGAGGAAAGTGTTTTGCTCGGTGCGCTATACCAATTCTTTCTAAAATTTCTGTAACTCGTTTTTTTCTATCAGATGACTTTATTTTGTTGAAAATTAATGGTAATTCAACATTTTCATACACTGATAATTCATCTATTAAATTAAAATTTTGAAACACAAAACCAATATTTTCTTTTCGTAAACCTGCACGTTGTTTTTCGTTGAATTTTACAACTTCTGTTCCATCAAAAAGATAACTTCCATCATTTGGTGCATCTAATAAACCTATAATATTTAATAAGGTTGATTTCCCACATCCTGAGGCTCCCATAATTGAAACAAATTCACCTTCTTTTACTTCTAAACTTAGTTTATTTAAAGCTGTAGTTTCTACTTCTTCTGTTCTATAAACCTTTACTAAATTTGTTATTTTTATCATTTTAATGTGTTTTTTTAATTATTAATAGTTCTAAATACACTTCTCCTTCGTCGAAGCACTCGAACTTACATTCCTTTTAATTTTGAACTTTTGTTACTCTTTTAAACTATTACGTTTTAACTTTGCCTTTTTAAAACTTACCCATTTATTTAATATTTATTTCTTCAACATCTTTATAATCATCGTAGCTAGATGTTATTACTTTATCTCCTTCTTTTAAACCTTCTAAAACCTCATAATAAAAGGGGTTTTCTCTACCAATTTTAATGGTTCTTTTTATGGCTTTGTTAACTGAATTCAAAACAAAAGCCCAATTACCATTTGTGCTTTGATAAAACATTCCTTTAGAGATTAATAGTGCTTTTGTTTTCCCTGATAAAAAAACCTTACTTTTTAAAGACATCCCCCTTTTTATATTTTCAGATATGTTCTCTTTAGTAAATAATAATTCAACGTCAAACTGTCCATTAACAACTTCAGGAAAAATTTTAGAGATATTGATTTCATAATTTTCTCCATTCACAGCAACACTTCCTTTGATTCCTTCTTTAAGCTTAGAAATATAATATTCATCAACATTTGCAACTAACTTAAACCCATCTAAAACATCCATTTTACCAATTGCTTGACCTTGATTGTAGTTTTCTCCTAATATTGGATTAAAAGACGATAATAAACCATCAACAGGTGCCTTAACAGTGAAATTCTCTTTGTTTTTACGCAATAGCTCTGTACTTTTTTGCATATTAGATAGCGATGTATTAATACGAGATAACTGTATATCTCTACTCTTTTTTTCTTCAGAAACACTTTTCTTTATGACACTATTTCTTTCCTTTTGAAATGTATATTCTTGTTCCGTTTTTTGGTAATCATTTTTGGCAATGATACCTTTACTGTACATTTTTTTATCTAAATCATATTGGCGTTTTGCATTTCTAAAGTCGTTATCAATACTTAATAATTGTTGATCTAAACTTAACTGCTGATTTTTAATACTAACACGTAAGTTTCTTAAATTATTTATCTGCTCAATCATAGCAGTTTCTTGCGTTAAGTAATTCAGCTCTGCATTTGGATTGTATACTTTTAACAAAGGAGTTCCTTTTTTTATCATCTGTCCACTTTCAACAAAAATTTCAGAAACAGAACCTCCTTGAATTACATTTAATAATACCGTTGTTTTTGGCTCTACCCTACTGTTAAACAAAATAACATCCTCAAAATCTCCACGTATAACTTCTCTTATACTTAAGGTGTCTTTTTTTATATTGACTTGTTTTTCACGAGTTAAATTCAATAAAAAAACACTTACAAGCAGTAGTATTGGCACACCCCATATTAACATCTTCTTTGCTGTTTTATTTTTTGTTTGTATTTGTTTGTCCATTATAGTTTCTCTTCGTTTGATATAACTATGGCCACAAATGTGCCAGCAGAATAAAAACACATAACTAGTTAACATACAATTAATTAACTAATTGCATTGATTTTAATGTGTTCGAATACGAACATTCATTTGTTCGTATACAAACAATTAACTAACTATGTACTATGAGAAAAAAAGGTGCTACTATATTAATTGTTGATGATGATGACGATATCTTATTTTCTGCCAGAATAAGTTTGAAAAAATATTTTACTGAGATTATCACAGCTAATAATCCGAAGAAAATAAGTAATCATTTAACTTCTTCGGCTAATATTGATGTTGTTTTATTAGATATGAATTATCGCATCGGTTATGAAGATGGTAAAGAAGGGTTATACTGGTTAAAACATATTAAAGAAGTAAGCCCAGAAACTACTGTACTATTAATGACGGCTTTCGGTAGCGTTAATTTAGCAGTTGATGCCATAAAAAAAGGAGCAACTGATTTTATTTTAAAACCTTGGAATACAGAAAAATTATATGGAATTGTAAATGCTGGTGTTGAATTAGCTCGTTCTAAACGAAAAAATATGCAATTAGAAACTGTTCAAAAACTGAATGATAAGGATTTTCATCAGCAAACTGAACATATTATTGGTAATTCTATTGCAATGCAATCTGCCATTGGTTTAGCTCAAAAAGTAGCACCGACAGATGCAACTATATTAATTTTAGGTGAAAATGGAACAGGAAAATATGTTTTTGCTAAAGAAATACACTTAAAATCTGAACGTAAAAACCATCCTTTTATTCATGTTGATTTAGGTTCTTTAAATGAAAATTTATTTGAAAGTGAATTGTTTGGCTATACTAAAGGGGCATTTACAGATGCTCATAAAGATACTATTGGTAGATTTGAGTTGGCAAAAGGCGGAACAATTTTCTTAGATGAAATAGGTAACCTTCCACTCCATTTACAATCTAAATTATTAACGGTTGTTCAAAATCGAAAAGTAACTCGTTTAGGTGAAGGTAATGAGCGTATAATAGATGTGCGTATTATTTGTGCCACAAATGCTAACATTCATAAAATGGTTGATGAACAAACATTTCGTCAAGATTTGCTATTTAGAATAAATACGATCGAATTAAACTTGCCGCCACTTAGAGATAGAATTGGTGATGTTGAATTATTAGCCAATCATTTTTTAAAAAAACTAAATCAGAAATACAGAAAAAAGATAGACGGATTTAGTAAACAAGCCATTAATGGGTTAAAAAATTATCATTGGCCAGGGAATATTAGAGAAATTGAACACATAATAGAACGTGCTGTAATTATAACAGACAATATTCAAATTGAACCTGAAGATTTACATTTTTCAACTAAAAAATTAGAAGCAACATTAGCTAATAGTTTAAATTTGGAAGAGACAGAGAAATTATTAATTGAACAAGCACTAAAAAAACATCAAGGTAATATTTCTAGAGCAGCAAAAGATTTAGGTTTAACTCGCGCTGCATTATATAGACGATTAGAAAAACATCAATTATAAATGGGAAAACCTCAATTTATTCAGATATTTATTAGAATTTTATTATTAACAATTAACGGTATTCTAATTTTCTTTACTTACATAAATGAGTATTCAATTAATACTATTGGGCTCTTATTTTTATTTTTATTTCAATTATTTTTATTTTTTGATTATTTAAAAAAACTCTTTGCAGACATTGAGAAATCTATAGATTGTTTATTACAGGATGATTATTCAAACACTATTTCTTCTAAAAAAAGAAAAAACTCTTTGCATAATAAAACAGCTTCGTTGTTAGAAAAACAAAGAAAACAAAGTCTTTTAAAAACATCAGAAGCATTAATTCTTACTAATATTATAGAAAGCTTAAGTAATGGAATTCTTATTTTAAGAAAAGATGCTAACCAACAAATTGAAGTCTTTCAAATTAATAAATCATTTACTGATTTTTTAAAAATACCAAAGTTTTATAATTGGAATTTACTCAAAGGTAAATTAGGATCTCTAACTAACTTCATCTCAAAGTGGAACACATTTAAACATACTGTTAGTATTGATGTAAACGGTATTAAAGAAAGTTTTTTTTTAAAAACTTCAATAACGCAAACAAATCAATACGAATATTTGATAGTTTCTTTAGAAACGATTCAACAATTAATCGATAAAAAAGAAAAAGAAGCTTGGTATAAGTTAATGAATGTAATGTCTCACGAAATTATTAATACCATTACACCTATTAGTAGTTTAGCCGAAAATTTAGATTCTCTTTTACAAGAAGATGAAACTGATGAAGAAACTATACAAGAATTATCTCAAGGTTTAAAAATAATTAAAAGGAGATCGCACCATTTAACTTCGTTTGTAGATACTTATAGAAAACTAGCTGAATTACCATTGCCTCAAAAAGAAAAAGTTAACATAACTAAGCTTCTTCAAAATACTTTATCCCTTTTTGAGCAAGAATTTTCTTCTAAGAATATAGAAATACAGTTCGATAATTCTTTAGACATTTTTATTAATGCAGATAAACAACAAATAGAACAAGTAATCATTAATTTATTATCGAATTGTTTACATGCGCTAGTTAATATCGATAATCCACAAATAATCATTAAACTTCATAAAGAAAGTAAGCGAGTTAACTTAACAGTAGCTGATAACGGAACAGGTATTTCTAATGATATTAAAGACAATATATTCATTCCATATTTTACTACACGAAAAGATGGCTCTGGTATTGGTTTAACTTTAAGTAAGAGTATTATAGAAGCCCATAATGGTACTATACGGTTTACTTCAACTACTACTAAGACCTGCTTCATTATTACATTTGTAAACTAAACTACTGTTCTACACATGTAAACAACAAGAATGTAATTACTTTTCCTCCTTGTTTTAGACAACTTCAAAAGTATTTTATTAGCCATAACAGTAAATTATATTTGTAAACATAGATAGTTTTTGTTTCAACCTAGTTCTATGGCTTTCCCTATATAAAATGTTTAGAAATAACGAGGCCTAAATACTTGGTTATATATGAATGAATAAAATCTAAGTGTTATAATACATTAAACTTATTAAGTTTATTTCCTTTTATAAACATCACATAGTGCTTACCAAAATGTATATCTACTACACTAAAATATGTCTCTTGTGTTGTCATAATTTTAAGTAAGAGTAGTTTATAAGGACATAATGGTACATGTGCATTGTACTTCAACCATTGCTAAGACCTACTTAATCGTAATATTTATAATTGAAATCATTAGTTACACTTGTAAACAGGAGTGTTCCGATTTGTTTCCTCCTTATCTTAAGCAACTTAAAATGTATTTTATTCGACAAAACAGTCTTTTAAGCTGGTAAAAATTGAGTTTTTGGCTTTAAAGATAGTTCAATGTTTTTCCATGTTAAGGTCATTATAAATAACTAGGTATAAATATTTGGTTATATATAAATGATTAAAAATAAGTGTTATAGTACACCAACCTAATTAGGTTTGTTTCCTTTTGTAAACACCCATTAACCCTTATCAAGATGTATACGTTCCATCTTTTACTATATTAAAAGATAACTTTGGTATTAGCTTTAGTTTAAGTAAGTGAATTATATAAACTGCATAATGGTATTATATAGTTTACTTCAACTATTACTAAGGGATGCTATTGTAACATTTATAA
>CBDTZS010000197.1:0-5582 GCA_965364955.1 uncultured Tenacibaculum sp.
AACGATTTATTCGGAGATTCTGCTCGACCCATATTCCGGGGTATCCCAAATATACCAAATAATATAACCCTAAACGAATTTGAAAGACAAAAAGGAAATATTTTACAAACAATAGATAATAAATTAGGAGAAATAAGAGGCAAAATAAGTGAAGAACGTAGATTTGAGAAACCTTCATTACCACAAAGAAGACCAAGAACAAGACATTTAGATATATCAAGAGAGACAGAAAAATTTAGAAATGAAAATTTTGATGATTTTGATGATTTTGTAAATGATTTTGATTTTGGAGATGAAAGACAATTTAGACAAGACCCAGATATTCAATTTACACCACCATCAAGTAATTTTCCTGAACCAGATTTACCTGGCTTCGCATCATTTCCAAGTAATTCTCTACAAAATAGAGGTGAATTTTTTGAACCACGAAGACAAACAATAAATGAATTCAATGACCCGAAAGAAAGATTTGAAAGCACTAATGCATTAGAAGAAAAATTTGATGAATCCCCATTTCCAGATATTCGATTTCCACCTGCATCACAATTAACAGCAAGAGAT
The DNA here is from genome assembly GCA_965364955.1 of uncultured Tenacibaculum sp. GTDB lineage: Bacteria > Bacteroidota > Bacteroidia > Flavobacteriales > Flavobacteriaceae > Polaribacter. The sequence continues at coordinate 562 of CBDTZS010000197.1, forward strand.
ATAACAAGTAATATATCAACAGCAAAAAAAGCAATAGATGAAATGGTTAGATTAGTCCCATTAGAAACATTGAGTGAAGATAATAGAAAATTTAAAGATAATTTTAGAAAACATCTAAATTATGTAGAAGGACAAAGAGGAGCTAATGCTATAAGTAAAACCACATTCGCTAATCGTCATAGAGCAAATACATTCAAAAATGCGTTATTAAATGAATTATCAAGACAAAGACAAAGCTTATCAGATAAATTACAACAAAGTTTCAATCAAGCATTAAGAAATCCTAAAAAAAAAAACTAAATTCATCTAAAACTTTAAATAATATATTACGTTCTTTACCTACAAAATCCGATATAAGAGGATTAAACAATGTTGAAATAATAAGAAAATTATTAAATTCTTTACCAAAAAATGAAGAATATGTAAATATACTTTTACAATTATACGGAAAAAATATAAGAGATTTTCAGAATCAGGGAATGATAGGTAGAGGAGCAACTAATTTAACCCCATTTTCTGCTATTAGATTCATTATAAATAGACTATATAATCAAATATTAGAGATTTTTGCTGATAGACCAGATTTTATAGATATAACGAATAAACTACTTCAACCCCTATTAGACTTATTTTCATAAATTTCGGCGTATTTATCATCAATTAATCAATAATAGATAAAAAAGACAAAAAGTGGGGAAAAAGTAAAAAAAGTAAAAAAAGTAAAAATCCTCACAAGTTATAGCAATAATAGTTTTGATAGTAGTGATAGTTTTGATACTTTTGATACTTTTGGAAACTATGCAAACTATCAAAAGTATCAAAACTATTATACACTTTTTTTCAACCCTTTCAGAAAGTATTTATTTTCGGAAACTACTTATTATTTAATAATTAATGATAAATTCGTTGGATTAAACTGTAAAAAAGGCTACTGACATTATAGGTAGTAAAAAAGTAAAAAAAAAATGATTATCTTGAAGTATTTACTTACTTTTTTATTTTTTTTCTCTAAAAAGATAAAAAAGATTATAATATGCCAACTGGATTAATAATACATTCCGCTACATCTATTACAGAAATTGAATATACAAGTATCCACGATTTTAATAAATATACGGATTTTAAGCATCACAAAGTAAAAGAAGTCTATACCTTTCCAAATGGAGATATGTATTTATTGTATATGGCTGATATAGGTTCAGGATTTTCTTTTAACACCTATGAATTTCAACAATATAATCCAAGAGGAGATGTAATCGTAATAAAAAGAAATCAATATGGATTATCAAGAAACTTAAAAAGATTAGAATTTTTTGAATTTTATGAAGAAGTGGATGATTTGGATGATTATTTATTAGAAGATGAATTAGAGGATTATAAAGATGACGAAACAAGTTTAAGTGGAGATTTTATTATAGAAGATGAATAAATATAATAAAATATCAAATAAAATAATAAAGAGAATTATAAATATGCAAACAATTAAAGAAGATGAAGAATTAGAATTAAAATATCCCGAAGAAGAAGAAAAGAAACAACCAGAATTTTATGTTATTAATGCTGAAAACTTGAATAAATTATTAATGTTAGAACAACAATCGCGAAAGGTGAAAGATAATTATAAGAAATTAATGGGAGGTATAGCTGTAAAAGATAAGAGAGATGAGGAAATAAAAGCAATAATTGTCTTAAATTATAAGAATTTACGAAGTATAAATTCAACATTAGAAGATATTTTAATTTCTATACAAAAAATCAATACCCCCAAAAAATAAGGTAAGGATTAAAATATAAGTATATACTATATGACAAACTATAAACAACTATTCCTAAACTTAGATCAATACATTTACAAGACTACGAATAAAATGAGTATTGAATTGTGGAGAGATACAGTAAAGAATAAACATTTATTAATTAAAAAAAAGCCGAGACCTTGTTGTTTAAACCCTGATATACGTAAAAAGGAGTTTAGAAATACTTGTTTAAACTGTGGAAAGGTTAAAATAGATGATATAGAGATATTTGAAGAGGATAATTGTTTTTGTTCTCCACCTATGAAGAAACAATACAATAATAGAACTTTAATAAAAGGGATAATGAGGAATAGTCCGATTAATAGAATACATATTTGGACTAATAATTTTTATGATGAAAACCAATTAGAAAAATCATTCAGGGAAATAGATAAGTATAGGGATAAGATAGAGAAATGTGTATTAGAACGTGCGAAATACAATTATAAGGTGATATATATAGATAAGAAGATAAGTAGCCGTTGTTTAGTGTTAAGGGGTGTTTATATGTATTGTATTTACAAGGCATATATAGAGTTAAAAAAGGATGTAGATTTCCATTCTTTATTAGAAATAATCGGAAAAGGGTTAGTAAATAAGAATAAAAAGCTTATTTTTTTTACTTTAAAGAACTATAATTCGGCAGTATTAAAGATGGATTATAAACTATTTTATCACAAAGATTTAGATAAATTGTATAATAAATATAAAGATAAAATCGGAGATTATAAAAAGATAGATTTAATATTAGATTTCAATAAATACAAAACAACTGAAATTATAAAGAATAAGAAGAGTAAGACGATAAATAGCCGAAGTTTGTTAGTAGGTTTAATATATAAGAAGATGAAAGATATAAGTAAGAAGGAATATGCGAAAGATGTAAAAATAAGTATCTTAACTTTAATAAAGGTTCTAAATAAAATTAATTAATTAAATAAAATATAATTGTATTTGATTAATATAAATGTTTAAGTCTAAGAAAGTAAAACAATTAAAACAAGAAATAGTAAGATTAAATGAATTATTAATAAATTTAGGTAGAAATATAACTCGTTTAGAAGACAAGAAGAAAGAGGAATATGTTATAGTTATGGAAGCACAAGAGGAGTTAATTACGAGAATAGTTAAAAGAGTAATGCAAGAATCAGCCCCAAATCTCCAAAAACCTCCAAAACAGCGAGTAGTAATTCAGAAAAGAGTATTAGGTACAGGACATAATATATAAATATCAAGTAAAGTTATATAATATGAATATAATGACAAGTAAAACGTTAAGAAAGTTGAAAGTAAAAGAATTAAAGGCATTAGCAAAACAAAATAAGATAAAAGGATTTAGTAAGATGAAGAAAGCGGATATAATAGCGAGACTAATGGGTGTCTCAAATATAGAAGAATTAACCAAAAATTTAGTAATACCTGAGAAAAAAAAGAGAGTTATGAGTAAAAAACAAATGGAAGCCTTAGCCAAAGGACGTGCTAAGATGATGTTAAAACGTGGATTGAAACCTAAGAAACCTAAACCGAAACCGAAACCTAAGAAGAAAGAACCAGAGCCAGAAATTCCACACGGAAGAGAACCACAACCAGCACGTCCAGATAGAAAAGAGGGAGAGATTAAAGTTATAGAGAATGCTGTTAGATTCTCGCCAGAAGAGTTCCGTAAAGAGATGAAAATGGATAAAGTGAAAAGAATAAAGGGTTTTATAGGAAGAGCGAATAAATTTAATGATAAGAAAAAGGGGTTTAAAGATATATTAAATTAGATAATATAATAATATATGATATATAAAAATAATGTTAAGTGGTCAATCTGTATTAGGAAGAAGAGGTAAAATTGATGCTAAAATAGATTCATTATCAAGTGAAGCAAAAGATGATTTATCACCATTGAATTCGTTAGAAATTAGAAGTGGATTAAGACCAAAATGGAACACAACTGTAATAGTAGGACATTTACTTTCTGTGGCAACAACAGAATTAACAATATCAGATGGATTACCAGTAAATTCAATAAATCTTTTAACATTTCCAGCAAGTGCAGCAATAATGGCATTCGCAAGTGATGATGCTAATGATACAAGTGCAGGAACAGGTCTAAGAACAATTCTTATTGTTTATTTAGATGCAAACTATGACGAACAAGAAGAGACTATAACATTAAATGGGACTACAAAGGTGGTATCAGTAGCATCAATGTTAAGAATTAATTATATGATAGGACAAACAGCAGGTTCAGGAGGTATTAATGCAGGAAATATATATGTTGGATTGAACAGTGATACATTTACAGCAGGAGCACCAGATACTGCAATATTTCATACATTGGGAGCAGGATTAGTGTTATCTTCTTGTGGAGTATTTACAGTTCCAAGAAAAAGAAGATTATATTTTCAAGCAATAGATTATGCGAGCACAGCATCAGGGACAAAGGTAGCTAACTTCAAGATTTATCTTACTAATAGTAATATTTCACCATTAAGATTAGTATATAGTAATGATGTAGTATCCCAAGGTTCATTTTTTTTAACTGTTGATTATAATGCTTTTTGGGAAGAAAAAACAGATATGGAAATTACTTGTATAACATCATCAGGAACACAGGAAGTTCAAGCATTTTTCGGTTTTTATATTGAAAACACAGAATAAATAGATAAATTAATAAAATATGATATATAAAAATAATGTTAAAAGGTGGAAGTGCGAAAATAGTAAAATTATTACAAGACTTAGACACAAATACTTCTATCCAATATGGAAATCAGTTAAGTATCAGAACTGGGAACGATCCAACCGTGACGATCCAACCAATCCTTTATGCTGGTGTAGTAAATACGATTGAAAGAACAATTGGGATACCACTTGCTTGTTCTTGCACAAGAGGAGCAAGACCCACTGTTGCCTCAGTTCTTTCTATAACAAGTTCTGACGCAAATGATGATTTAGTAGGAACAGGAGCACAAAAGGTATTATGTGTTGGGTATGATATTAATTATGTAGAAATATCAGAAATAATTGATTTAGATGGACAAACGCCATCTTTGGGTTCTGTTGAATTTTTAAGATGTGAAAGAATGTTTTTAACACAAGTTGGAACGAATGAAGCAAATGCCGGAGATATTTATGTTTCGTTTTCGGGAGAATCATATACGGCAGGAGTTCCTGATACTAATATTCGTTGTTGTATGCTCCAAGAAACTTCATTAGCATCTTGGGGTATGAGAA
>CBDTZS010000198.1:0-5581 GCA_965364955.1 uncultured Tenacibaculum sp.
TTATAATGGATAAAGAAGTAGTTATATCATTACAAAATGTATCAAAGTCTTTTAATAAAGAACTTTCGTTACGGTCTTTGATTAAAATTATTAGGGGCAAGGTTTCTAACAATGATGTAATCCTTTCTAATATTTCTTTAGATATCAATAAAGGAGACTTTGTAGCTATCGTAGGAAACAATGGTGCTGGAAAAAGCACGTTACTGAAATTAGTAAGTGGTGTACTGTCTTCCGATGGTGGAAACATAAATATAAACGGAGAAATAAATGCAATACATGAGCTCACTTCTGGTTTTAATCAAGAACTCAATGGTTATGAAAACCTTGAGTTATTAGCAACTCTACAAGGAGTTCCTGAAAATAAGTTTTTAGAAAAAATGGATGATGTAATTTCTTTTTCTGAATTATCTCATAACTCCCTTAATAAAGCTATAAAATACTATAGTTCTGGGATGAAAACAAGATTAGCATACGCTTTTAACATCACTTTTGTAAAAGATATTTTACTACTAGACGAAGTACTTGCAGTAGGCGATTATAATTTTATCCAAAAATGTATAGCAGAATTAAAAATACTAACCGATAAAGGTGTTACTATTTTATTGGTAACGCATAATCTTTTACAAGTTGAAGAACTTATTACTAAAATATATGAAATAGATAATCACATAATAAAACCAATATCTTTAGAAGCCTATAAACAGAAAAGAAATAAAACAGTCGAGCAAATTTTTTATACAGATCCAAATTTAAAATTACATTCTCTTACTGCTATAGGAAAAAAGAATCAGTTATTTGTGTCTGAAGAGGATTTCAAAAACTGTACGTTGCCAATTTTTAAATTTGAAGAAAGTCAAAAAATTAATTTAAAATTTTGTATTTCATATTCTAGTAGTCCTATTAACACAAGGTTTTATGTTGTTATTTCCGCAGAAAAAGATATAGCTAAATATGAATCTGATGATTATGAATTTAAAAATGGAAAAAATGACATATCATTTAATATCGAATTTCCAGAGCTTATTCTTGGGAGATATACAATAAAATTTTTCCTTTTTAAGGAAAATAATAAACAAATGCTATTAAAAATAGATGCCTTTGAATTGAATGGTTTTTGTATGTTTGGAATGAAAACAAGTCAATCAATAGCTTATAAACACTTACCAATAACTACTAACAATAACAACAATGAAAGTATTTAAAGATGAACAGCTTAACCAAAAATATTTAGAAGAAGGGTATGTGAAAATAAAATTAGTTACCAATGATGATTGTGTTCAAATAAAAAAAAGAGCAATAAAGTTATTGGCGGATAAGGGGGATAATAAGTTGAATTTTTCAATTTTACCTAACCCAAGTAGCACTGATGAAGAATGTTTGCTTATTCATGATTTTTTTAAAAATTTATTAAATCAAAAAATAGCGAAAATAATTACTGATGATTTCACTTTTTTTTCTTCTTCTTTTCTAATAAAAAAGCCAAGATCTTCAAGCCTTAGGTGGCATATAGATCCTTCTTTTTATAATAATAAAAAATTTATAACTCCAGTTAGTATATGGGCAGGTATAGATAAAACAACTAGTAAAAACGGCTGTCTTCGTGTAGTTCCAAAATCACATAAATTGGCATTTGATTATGAGTCTTTTCCTCTTGGTGAATTAGGAGTCGCTGCATTAGAGAGAAATGAAAACATAAAAAAACTAATTGAAAAACACGCCATAAATATACCTTTAGAAGAAGGAGAAGTAATAATTCACAACCAAGCTTTATTCCATGGATCAAACCCAAATAATTCTTATTTTAAAAAGAGAATTGCCTATAAAATACTCTTATTCCCTAAAAATGTTGAAAAATTAGAACTTGTATGTTTCAATAAAACAAATAATAATCTTAACATATATGAAATGGCCAAAAGTAAAGTTTCTGTAAACATACCTCGTCATTATAATAATACCACAACATTCAATCCGTTACTTAATGAAGATAATTTAATAAAAAATATAGTACTGAATCTTAATAATTTACCTTATACCACATTAACAGAAATGGAAAAAATAATGAATACTCCTAATGATTCATTTAAAGCAAAATTTGAACTGTTTTAATAATATTATTCACGATACCCATATAAGTGTCAATTTTATTAGAACTCTAAATTAAACCCAAATGAAAAAAGTTACAATTTTCAAGGATGATCAATTAAATAAAGAATATTTCGAAAATGGTTTTATAGTACTTAAACTTTTTGATTATAAGCAACGTCAGGAAATAAAAAAATTTACAAAAAACATGCTAAAAGATAAAGTCTTTAGCTCTTTTGATTTCTCGTCTTTGCCGAACATAACTACTCCTGATAGCAAATGTATTGAAGTTCATAATTTTTTTGATAAAAAAATAAAAGATGAACTAAACAAATACTTAACCAATGATTATGAATTTTTTAATTCAGTTTTATTAGTTAAAAAAAAGAAATCATCTAATTTTCATTGGCATATAGACCCTTCATTTTATGATCAAAAAAAATATGAAAAGCCATTTGCTATTTGGGCAGGAATTGACAAAACAACACCTTCAAATGGCTGCCTGCAAGTAGTTCCTAAGTCACATAAATTAGCTTTTAATCACGAACCTTTTACATTTGAAAGACCACTAGGAGATGGCAAAAAAGAAAACTTGTCAGAAGTGTATGATAAACTGATAAAAAAACATGCTATAGATGTTATTTTAAAAAAAGGAGAGGTTATTATACATGATCAAGCTTTAATTCATGCTTCGAGACCTAATAATTCTTTATTCAAGAAAAGAATAGCATTTAAACTTACGTACGCTCTTAAAGGGATTAAGGACTTTGAAATGTCGTTATTTGATAGTTCAACTGATGAACTAAACAAACATCATTTTAATAGAGAGGAGTTGTCTTTATATGGAGCCAAAACTTTTGGTAATTACATTAATGATTTCAAAGAGATGAATGAACAATTAATTTCACAAACACCTAAAGAAAGCATTAAAAAACCATTTCAAACTTTATTTGAGATGGAAACAATAATGGACACACCTTTAGACTCTTTAAAAGCCAAATTTGAAGTATGATAGATGAAAAAATAAATAACTTGTATGATACTTATTATGCAGATAATTATGATGACAAATTTATACATAATAAAGACTATAAAGATTCTCCTGAATTTGAAGTTAAAGTCTTAAATAAATTACTATCAAAAGATGCTAAATGGTTAGATATTGCTTGTGGTACAGGGTATTTTTTAAGTCAGTTTCCTAATCATTATAGAGCGGGGTTAGATTTATCTAAGAGTATGCTAGAAAAGGCAAATGAAAATAACCCTACTATTAATGAACTTAGACTGGGTGATTTTAAAAATAAACAACCAGAATGGGATAACCAATGGAATCTAACCTCAAGTATGTGGGGAGCTTATTGCTATGTAGAATCGATGAAAGAATTTGATCAATTTATTCAAAATATTTCTTCGTGGACAAAACCTGGAGGGGTATGTTTTTTACCATTAATAGATTTTGACCTTTTATTATATAGAAGTGGGAAAGTAGAACATTACGATCCTAATGTAGGAATTTTTGGAGGCCCTTTTTATATTGACGCCGTTACTTGGTCTTACCTAGACAGTGAGCATAATAAAATGCATACACATTTACTGTCTCCACATGAAGATTATATAAAAAAAGAATTATTAAAATATTTTGAGGAAATCATTACCATATATTATCCTCCATTTGCCTATCCAAATCCTGGTCAACGTACTGCCTTTTTAGCTATTAATAAAAAAGGTGGTGAGATTTCGCAAGAACAAAGAACAGATATTAATCAAATAATAGAATGGAGTAATGTTAATAAGAAAAATGTAATAACTAGAGAGCAATATCTACAGGTAATGAAGGAGAAAGAAGTCGTAATTAATCCAAAAAAACTTAAAGGACTTAAGCTTTTATGGCATCACACACCTGAACCAATCAGAAAAATTGGTAGAAAGATGTTCGGTATTTAGTAATTATGTATTAGTGAAAAGGGATATTGTGATTAAAATATTTAATTTAGACAAGAAAATAGATCCCTTATGTCCAGGCATATAAATCATTTGTAGTATCGGATGAATTTCCAAACCCTAAAAAACCCCCAAAAGTAATTCTTTCTTCATTCCCTTTTATATCCTCAACTTTATGCCAAATTCCCCCCCCCTGCAAAAATCAATAAATCTCCTACTTTTAAGTCTAGTTTTAGGTTTTTAATTTTTGATGTTTTCTTATCTAAATTAACTTTATCACCTTTTAATGTTATTATGCTACTAGTTCTAAAAATTGATTCTTGTGCTTCTTTCCAGTCTATGTCATAAACAGTTAATCTACCACCTTCATCAGGTTTTTTTAATACAACAAAATAACTTAAATGATTATGCACTTCTACTTGTGTAGACAAAAAATTATAATTTTTTTGCAGTTTGTTAAACTGGTTTCCACAATGTAAAAATAGACTTGGTATTGTAGGAAACATAACCCTAAAGTTACCTGTAGAAACTAAATCATTTTCACCTATAACAAGTTGTTTCGATAAAGTATTATTATTTAATTTATAAAATAAGTTAGAAATCTTATTCATAAGATCGATTTTATACACTTCCTTAAATGTAGAAGTAAAAGACAGGTAGTCGCTTGTAATTAAATCACTTAATCCTGGGCTAACTATGGATTTCGGTTTATTAAAAATATGCTTTTGTTCTTTATGGTTAAATTTTTCTTTAGCCAATAATACATCTGTAATTGTATTACACTCATCTGTAGTTATAAAATTTCTACAAATAATTGCATCAATCTCCCTATTCTGAACATCCTTTATGGTATACTCATATGAAGTTTCATTATAAGAAGTCTCGTATATATTAAATTTTACTTTTTCCTTTTTTTTTAAAAATTGAATAACATTAATTTAAGTTTTCACTTATTAAGTGAAATTAAATCATTAATTGATTCTTTTTATCACTGATAGCAATATTTGAATTAGTAAGGGTTTTTAAAACCGAGACTATAAAATATTTAACTGTTTTATTGTTTTTTTATATTGATAAATTTTTCAATGATATTTAATGTTTCTAGATTGTCCTTAGTAACTTCATATGCGACAAATTCAAAGGAAAAATTGTTTCTGTAAAATCAACTAATTCTAAAGTTGAAATAGAATTAAAAAATTCTTTTAATATTAATTGAATATCACTTTCAATAGTTACTGTTGGATTATTAATTAGTTATTATAAATAATTTAATAGATTTCTTTTAGCTAGAATACAACTTTTTAAGTTCTTGTTATTTAAGTATGATAATAAACTTAAGTTGAACTGCAATTTTTACATCGGGAAAAACATACGGTAAATTTTAGAGCTTATAAGAAACCAAATAAAAGAACCTATTTAATAATAACACAATATTAAGATAGTTGAACAGTACACGGTATTTGTTGTTTTATCCCCTAATAGAATTAGAAGTACCCATTTTAATAATAATTTAAAAGAAGTTTAGTGTTTAATTTTAAGTTAATGTTCTTATTTTTGG
>CBDTZS010000199.1:0-5508 GCA_965364955.1 uncultured Tenacibaculum sp.
AGATATAGAAATGGATTCACAACTTCCAAAAGTTGGTGAGATTAAAAAGATAGTTTACGGTCCATTAAGTGGATTAGAGTGTCAAGTACTTAAAATAGGTAATGTTAGTAAAATTATAGTACAGATTGATTCATTACGGCAAAATATTGTAGCAACAATTGATACTTCTCATTTTGAAAATAAGTTAAAAGCTTAATAGATTTATGTTCTATTGATTTTAAAATTTTCTTTCTCCTTATCAATTTAATTCTTGAATGTTTTCAAGAAAAATTAATTATTAAGCTTGTATATTATGATTAACAGTATTCTAAATAAAGTGGGCAACACGCCAATGATTCCTATTAACATAGAAAAATCACCAAATTTAAGTGTTTTTGCAAAATTAGAGTTTTACAATCCTACGGGAAGTGTGAAAGACCGTGCAGCATGTTTTGTTATTAACCAGTTATTGAATAAAGGTATTATAAATAAAGAAACAACACTTATTGAATCTTCCTCTGGAAATTTTGGTGTGGCAATTTCAGCTTATGCAAAACTTAATGGGTTAAAATTCATCTGTGTTATTGATAAGACCACTCTACCTGTAAATGAGATGCTAATTCGTCTTCAAGGTGCCGAGGTTATTAGAATTACTGAACCAGATGAGTATGGCGGTTATCTATTGAATAGATTAAAAAAGATTAAAGAAATCATAAGTACCACTGAAAATATTTATTGGATAAATCAATATGAAAACCCTTTAAACGCTAGTGCTTACTATAATTCCTTAGGCAAGGAAATATGTATGGAAATTCCTAGACAACGTTTGGATTACTTGTTTATGGGTGTGAGTTCTGGAGGTACCATTACTGGAGTTTCTCAAAGAGTTAAAGAAGATTATCCTGAAGCAAAAATAATGGCGGTAGATGTAGACGGATCTGTAATATTTGGAGGAAAAGCACATAAGAGGTTTATTCCTGGTATTGGATCGAGCTTACGTCCTTCCATATTGAATGAAGCTTATATTGATGAAGTAGTTACCGTCAATGAAGAAGAAACTATTTCTTCATGTAGAGAATTATTAGAACAGCACAACCTATATGCAGGAGGCTCTTCAGGCTCTGTATACGCAGCTGTGAAGAAATATTTCAGAGAAAACCCTGTTGATCGAAAAGTGAATATTATGTGTGTTTTTGCTGATAGAGGAGAACGTTATATAACTACAATCTTTAATGATGAATGGTGCCAAATGATTAAACAATTCAATATAAAACGCTTGGCTGATGAGTCAGTTTTAGTTTCATAAAAGCAGTTACTAATTTAAAAATAAATAAATTGAGATACTTAAACGATAAAAACATCAAAGAAATAAGTCTTAATTGGAAGCAGAATGTGGCAGTAATTGCGCATGCAGTTCAATGCATTGAAAATAAAGAAATTGCGCAACCTGTAAAACCATATTTACGTTATGGTGATCCAAAAAACAGAATAATTGCGATGCCAGCCTTTATTGGAGGTGATGTAAAAAAATCAGGTATAAAGTGGATTGCAAGTTTCCCAGGGAATATAGAAAAAGGAATTGCTAGAGCACATAGTGTTATTATTTTAAATGAAGCCGAAACAGGTCGTCCAATCAGTGTAATTAACAGTGGCTCTATCTCAGCAATTCGAACTGCATCTGTGAGCGGATTTATGATTGAAAAATACCTAGAACTCAAAAGGAAAGAAAAAGGAATTATATTAGGAATCATAGGTTTTGGACCTATTGGACAGTATCATTTAGATATGTGTACGGAATTATTAGGAGCTAAACTAAGTAAGGTATTATTATACGATTTAAAAGGAATTTCCTCAAATAAAATACCAGGTGCTATTAAAGATAAAGTAGAAGTCGTAAAGAGTTGGGAAGAAACTTATGAAACAGCAGATATCTTTATCACTTGTACCGTTTCTAAAAATAGTTACATAGACAAAGAGCCAAAAGAAGGATCATTACATCTTAATGTTTCTTTAAGAGACTATAAAACAGATGTTTTTGATTGGTTTAAAAATGCAATGATCGTTGATGATTGGGAAGAAGTTTGTAGAGAAAATACAGATGTAGAGGCGTTTCATATAATAAATGGATTACAAGAAGGTGACGTAAAATGTATAGAAGATATTTTAGATAAGTATTTAATCTCTTTGCCTAAAGATCAACCAATAATGTTTAATCCAATGGGACTGGCTGTTTTTGATATGGCTATTGCTAATCACTATTTAAATTTATCTAAAAAGAGCAATATTGGAGTGCTTTTGGAAGGGTAAAAATATCACATTATATCATGTGACTTTTGTGTTAAACCAAATATAACGGGACACATATTTTTAATATTTTTTTTATTATGGAAACATCTGTTAAACTAACATCTGATCAATTTTTATCTCTAGGAGATGAAGTTAATGTGAAATCACCCACTAAAAATTTCCCCCTCACTATTTCTCCTAAAGCTGATATTGATGTTTTACAATGGGCTAAAAATTATAGATATGTATTAAATGAATTGTTATTGGATTATGGAGCAATTCTTATAAGAGGATTTAAAATCCAAGGAGCAGAAAAATTCAATGACCTTTTTTCAACAGTTTCTGGAAAAGCGATGGAATACAAAAATAGAACTTCTCCAAGAGATCAAGTCTATAGTAACGTATATACGTCTACAAGTCATCCAAAAGACCAAATTATACATATGCATACTGAGAATTCATATTCTGATGCTTACAATCGTATTATATGTTTTTATTGTTTAATACCTGCATCAATTAGAGGAGCAACTCCTATAGCAGATGAGCGTAAATTATTGGAAACTCTTAAACCAGAGATCGTTAAGAAGTTTAAGGAAAAAGGAATTCAATATGTTAGAAATACTATTCCAGGAATTGGATTGAACTGGAAAACTATTTATCAAACAGATGATAGAAACGAAGTAAATAAAATTTTAGATTCCAAAGGATACAAATATACTTGGGTAGATGAAGATCATTTACGAATTAAATGGACTCTTCCTGCATTTATAACACATCCATTAACAGGAAAGGAAATGTGGTTCAATCACATGTTTTTTGGACACAAATCGCATTACAATGAAGCGGTATTAGAATTTTTTGAAGAAGAAAACTTACCATTTGTAACGCACTATGGAGATGGGGAAAAAATTGAAGATGAAGTAATACAAGAATTTGTAAAATTCTACAAGGAAAATTCAATTGTATTTAAATGGGAACAAGATGATTTCTTATTACTAGATAATTTGTGCTTTTCTCACGGAAGAGAATCTTTTGAAGGCGACCGTACAATCCTTACCGCAATGGGGCAACCATATAAAATGTAGTAATCGTTCTTATAATATCCAAACCAAAAATCAACATTTAATAAAAATATTATGATAGCACTTGAATTACTAAAAAAGTATCATGAAGAAGGATTTTTGTTATTAGAAAATGTTTTCACACCTCAAGAAGTTCAGTCAATGGTGGAAGAAATTTCTACATTAATAAAAGATAATGGACCGCGTAAAGTAACAGAATCAAATGGAGAAATTCGTTCGTATTATGGCGCACATCAAGTCAATGATGTTTACAATAAATTCTCACGTATAAAGAAACTAGTTAAACCTGTTCAGCAAATTTTAGAAAGTGATATATATATCTATCAAACAAAAATAAATTTCAAAAAAGCTCTGAGAGGAAATTGGTGGGAATGGCATCAAGATTATCCTTATTGGAAAATTGAAGATGGAATGACTTCACCAAGAGCCGTTTCGATAATGATATATTTAGACGACGTAACGGAGTTCAATGGGCCATTACTGGTTGTTCCTGGTTCTCACAAACATGGTTCCGTTCAGTTTGATGATAAACAGAATGCTAAAACCAAAGAGGAAGAAGAAGCATGGACAAGTGCAAATTTAAAATATACAATTTCTAAATCCATCCTTAAAGATGCGTTCGAAAATGATGAAGTTCTGAGTACTACTGGTAAGGCAGGGTCTGTTCTATTTTTTCATGGTAATATTTTTCATGCATCTAATTGTAACCTTTCTCCGTTTGACAGGAAAACATATATTGTAACATATAACAGTGTTGAGAATAAACTAAATGGTGGTAAAAGTATACGTCCAGAGTTTTTGTCGGAACGTAATTGCGAACCAATAAAGTAATTTTATAATTTGCAATAAATTATTTATAACAAACAACAATAATAGAAAACATTTAATATGGAAGATTTGATTAAAATATCACTTTACTTATACACACTAGGGGGTTTATTTATTTTAATTGGATTATTATACATCATTGTAGCTATCATTCAATACAAACGCAGAAAAAGGGAATACGAATTCTCAAAAAGAAAGCTCATCAATTTTTTTCTAGGCCTGTTAGTATTAAGTCCTGTCTTAGGTAGTTTTTATGTGTTACCTATAGCTTTTTTTAATGAGAATTTCTGGTCATCGATGACATCAAACAGTCTAGAAATTAAAAAAGCAATTTTGTTTCTTTTCATAACTATAATTGGGTTTTACTTGACGATCAAGTCTACTATTTTTTTTCCCCACAAAAACAAATATCACAACTTAGTGCCAACATTGTTGTTGCTTAGTTTGTTTCCGGGTCTAGCCAATTCTTTGATTGTGTTGATAATCACAAATTTTATAAATAATGATATCAATGCTAAATATTTGCTATTTTTCTTTTGTATTTGTACATATGCCTATGTTGTTACAATAAGATTAAGTAAAAGAAAAGCAGCATATCTTGGTGTTTTGGTAGCACAAGATCTAAACTTAATGATTCTGAAGAAAATATTTAATTTTACTTACATGAAGTTTGAGAGAATAAAAAGTAGTAAGGTATATACCATTCTCAATGATGACATAAATATTATTATAAACTTCTCGCGGGATGCTGTACGAATTTATACTGCACTTGTAATGGCAATATTAGTCATGATATATTTATTTACACTAAACACAAGAAGCTCAATCTTACTTTTGATAATAACAGTTCTTATTCTTGGTTTTCATTTTTTATTATCAGTAAAATATAAAAAAGCAATTCAAAAAACTAGAGATGAACGAGAGAATTACATGGGTCTTATTATGGGACTAGCGTATGGTTTCAAGGAATTGGTGTTACACTCTATTGTCCGCAAGGAATATCGTTCAGATTTGAAAGCAGGAGCAGGTGACTACTATAATGCAGACCTTAAAACGACTTATATTAATATCAATAAAATTTTATTCTCAGATTTATCATTTATTATCGCTATAGGAACCACGTGCTTACTCTTTCCATTGCTCTTTGATTTTGAAAAAGACCTCATTACGGCGTACGTCATAGCAACTCTGTTTCTTTGGTCTCCATTTAATTCTATAATCAATGCAGTTCCTCAATTTTCGCAAGTACAAGTATCTTGGGACAGGATACAAGAGTTTTTAAAATCAGGTACTACTTCAAGTTTACTATTGAAAAAAGAAAATCAGAAAGAAT
>CBDTZS010000200.1:0-5466 GCA_965364955.1 uncultured Tenacibaculum sp.
TTAGCATCTAACTTAACAAGAGACCAAAACATACGTTTTTTTGTTTTAAAAGTATGTGCGGTTGTTTTTACTGGCGTGTATGGTTGTGAACTTGCAATGTGCTTTTTATTAATTTTAGTTTTTTCTGTTTTGCTATTTACCTCTCTGAAAGTAAATCGCTTATAAGATATGAAGAGGAATAGGATTGAAACTCCAATCCAAAGAATTCTATTCCATAGAAAATGTCCAGAAAAAGACAGTAAATAATCATTTTTCTCAACCGGCGTTAAAAACTGTGTTTGTTCAAAGAATGGTGCCAAACCGAAGAGATCTGTTAAAACAGCTTTTGAAACAATTTCTGGTGAAGACAACGAACTACCGCCCATTAAAGGAGAGTTTATAGTAAATGCAGAAAACCAATAAAAACCAATAATTACAATACCAATAATATAGGTTATGATCCTGTTTTTACTTAGTAACGTAGTTGAAAATAGTAGTGAACTTATTACAAAAACATTTGGTAAAATGAGTATCAACCAAGGCCATAAATAGTGTAATAAGTTAAATGTATGTAATGACTCAGGATTAGAACTACTAAGATAGGTTCCTACAAAAAAGCCAAAAATTGAAAGACTACTCAAGAAGAGTGTTATAAAAAAAATGGCTATAAAACGACTTGTAAAAAAATTGTATTTTGTAAGTCCTGTGCAAAATATTATTTCTTCTGATTTATAATTTTGATCTCTAAGAATTCCGTTAATACAAAGAAACATACACGGAAAAAGTACGACTAAACTAATGATTCCTGATAATAGATTTAGATTAAAAGCATCATTATACATGCTGCTAATTTCAAGAAATTGAAACTCATTAGTTATGGCTAGTACACCATATAAAAGAAACAAAATTAAAAAAATAAGGAAAGATCGTTGCTTAAAATGGTATTTCGATTCGAACTGAAGTAATTTGAAAAACATCATAATAACGTTATTTTTTAGTGTTTAGTGTTGAAAAATATACATCCTCTAAACCAGTATTTACTAATTCAAATTCTTTTTCTGGCCTGGTGTCTGAAATGACATTCAATCGAATTTTACCCAAATGTAAGTGCGTAGAAAGGACATTGAAAGCAGTTTTAAAAGCGTCTAAATCTTCTTTCTTTATGGTTCTTTGCCATATTTTCCCTTCTAATTCTTTAATTAACTCAGAAGGTTTTCCTTGAGAGATTATTTGCCCTTCGCCCATAATAGCCATATTAGAGCATAAATCTCTTACATCTTCGACAATATGAGTAGATAGAAGTACAATGACGTTTTCACCAATTTCACTTAATAAATTATGAAAACGGTTTCTTTCTTCAGGATCTAAACCTGCAGTAGGCTCATCAACAATTATTAATTTAGGGTTGCCTAATAATGCTTGAGCAATACCAAAACGTTGACGCATACCTCCAGAAAACGTGCTCACAGATTTTTTACGATGTTGAAAAAGGTTGGTTTGTTGCAATAAAGAAAGTACTTGTTCTTTACGGTCCTTCTTGTTTGAAACCCCTTTTAATACCGCTATATGATCTAATAATTCATAGGCAGATATTTTAGGATACACGCCAAACTCTTGAGGTAAATACCCTAAATTATTTCTTATTTCTTGGGGATTTTTAATAACATCTATACCATTAAAATTTACGGTTCCACTTGTTGGTTCTTGTAATGTAGATAATGTTCGCATTAAAGAAGATTTACCCGCTCCATTTGGCCCCAGTAGTCCAAACATACCATTAGATATTGTTAGATTAACATTGTTTAAGGCTTTTACACCATTGGAATATGTTTTCGATAAACTTTCAATTTTAAGAGTGTTCATTGTATCCGATTTGATTGATACGACAAACTTATATCGTATAGAAGGGATGTTCTATTTTTTTTGACGAACGCTTATTAACTAGTGATGAAAAATTATTAAATCTCAATGAATTCGTTTCAGAATAGTGCGTTTTTTCTCAGATGATGTGTTGTACAGAATACTCCAATTAAACGAAAAACTAAAACTAATGTTCCTGTACCCAAGTACTGCAGTTTATTGTATGTACTGAACTTTCTGGGGTATTTTACCTAATACTACATTATAGCTATCATTTTTTTTATAAATAGCATGATTGTACTAAACCTCTTAATTTCGTCAATGCGCCATCGGCGTTATGCAACTTTGCTTTGGTAAAAGCGGAGGGAATGTTAAGAAAAGAGATGGTAGACCTTTTTAGTGAATGCCCAAGATGGCGCATTGGAACATTGTAGTTTCTTTAAAAATGTAACAGAATACGCTTTGCTGAAGCAACGTTAGGAGTGAAGTGGCAATGTGTATGAAATGGTAACTGGAACCAAAAGCTTGATGATGTATTCTCATTTTTATCAAAAACATTTATTCCTGTTTGTTAAAATCTAATTATAATGAATCTATTAAATGTCTCAAACAAGTAAAAGATACCCAAATTACTAGAAATTAGTATAAATTGCAGACTCATTATATTTTAATTAAAGATATTAAGGAAGACACGTTTTTATGAAAAAAATTATTGGGTATTTATTTTATATAGTTGGTTTTTATTTTTTATATAATTTAATTTTTTCTGGATTCCCACTATTAATAGATAGTGCTAAATTTGAAGATGTAGCTGCCATTATTGGTGCAAGTATTGGTTTTATAATAGTTGGAGTTTTAATCTTTTTGCTACTAAAATTCGCTAATAGATGGACGGAATTTAAGCGCAATCATTTTTATGGAATATTCGCAATAATCAGCTTTTTGGGTTTTATAAATGAAAAGGATGTTTTACCATTTAATGATGATAATAAATATATTATTTGGTCAGAAAAAAATGTTGATTGGACAAATTTTAGAGAAGTAAAATCAAAAAAGGATAGTTTCTCTGCTTCAATTTATTCAAAAATATTTTGCCCTAGAGAAATTACTAAAAACAACTCTTCTATATATGCGTATATGAGTCCTAAAATATCTGAGAAATTAAATGATTCGCTATTAGGTCCTCAGTTATTAATTCATGAACAGTATCATTTTAACATCACAGAATATTATGCTCGATTATTGAGGAAAGCAATTATTCAAATTGGTAGCGATGAATTAACTATTGATGACATACAAAGATTGTATCAGAAATATGAATTAAAACGTGATAGTCTTCAAGATGTCTATGATAGTATTTCAGACCATAATGTTAAAAGATACGAACAACGATATTGGGAGTTAAAAATTGATAAATCGCTAAGAGAAACAGCATATTATAAAATCCCAAATTTATATCATTATTATAATTTTAATAAGCAGGGTACAAATTTTTATAGGCAGATATTACAAACTTTTAATGGTAATATTTTAACGTCCTACCCTATAAATAAAGAAGAAATTAAATATGGAGAATCTTATGAGGTCGTTAAATCATGGAATACAACTACAATTAAATTTTATAAAAACGGGAAATTAAATAATGGAGGAATTTTCAAAACGGCAATAACTAAAATCACTAAAAAGTGGAATGATAATATTGAAATTCATTATTATAATGAAGATGAAACTTATAACACAAAACTATCTCACTGTGTTTATAAACGCTCTATTAATGATGATAATGTTAGAATAAATCAATATTTTAATTCAGTGGGTCAAAGAGTAAATAATGAAAATGGGATTTTTGAAACTCAGTGGGAAATTATAAATGATACAATTGCTTATAGTAGCTATTTTGATAAAGAAGGTTTAAGAATAAAGAATGAGAAAAAAGTATTTCATGTGAAAAAACATTTTGATAATAAAGAAAGAGTGTTTAAATATGAAAATTATGGTAATGATAATAGATTAATAAGTAATAAAGATAATTTAGCGATATACGAAATAGAATATACGAGTAATAATATGTTTAAAACATATAAGAAGTTTGATGAAAATGGGGAATATCTCATTAATACAGATTCATATAATTTGGAATACGTTTATGATGAAAGAGGAAATATAAAAAAAGTAGTGGAGTTAGATGAACACAATGCTAAAATAAATGATAAGGCGGAAATATGTATTTATGAGTATAGTTATGATATTTATGGTAATTTAACACAAATCAAACGCTTTAATAAAAACAATTTACCTGTATTAGGGAGTGATGATTATTTTCAATGGGTAACTAAGTATGATAATATAGGAAGAGTAACTTTTGAAGCTCAATATTATATGGAATATACCTTGAAATTTTATGACGATAAATGGGGTGCTACAAAAATAGAATACCCTAATGATTCATTAATAGTAAAATACAATCAAGATGCTTATAATTATCTGATAAATGATGAGACAGGAGTAGCAATAGTAAATAGGTATAAAAACTCAAAGAAAGAAACAGTTAAGGATGTGTATTTTAATGTAAATAAAACATTTGCTAATATTAACAATGGAATAGTACAATACCTCTATAAATATGATGACAATGGAAATAAAACTGAAGAAATAAGTCTTGATTCTTTAGGGAATTATATAAACTTTAAGGAAGATGTCGCTAAGATCTGTTGGGAGTATGATACAAATAATAATAAAACAAAAACGACTTATTATAATAGTGAACTTAAATTAGCCAATGCAAGCAAAAATGCCGCATTCAATTTCTATTCGTACAATAAAAAAAATCAAGTAATAGAACGCAGTTATTATACTAAAAAAATGGAACCCATAATGTATGAAGGCGCATTTAAAACTAAGTATTATCCTAATGAAAAAGGGAATGACACGTTGGTACAAAAATATGATATAAAAAATAATTTTGTCAAGGGTGTGTCTATTATAAAATATGAATACAATGCGTATGATAATGTTGTTTTAGAATCATATCACAATGATGAGAATAGGAGAGTTAATAATGCTGAAGGCATAAGTGCTATTAGATACAATTATGATAATAGACAACGAACTATTGGTTATAATTATTTTGATATAGATGACTCTGAAGTAAATAATAAGTTAGGCTATTCTACTAAAAAGAATGTTTTAAATGATAACGGGTTTATTGTTTCCGAATCCTTTTTTGATAAAAATAAAACTCCTGTTCTTGGTCCAGAAAATTATCATAAAAAGGAAGTTGAATGGAATGATATGGATTTAGACTTTAGAGTATCTTTGTTTAATGTAGACAACACACTAAAAGAAGATAATAAAGGTATTGCTGTATATGAATATTTTAGAGCAAAATCAGGACTTCTTAAAGTGGATAGATTTTATGATAAAAATAATGAGCTCACAGAGGATCGTTCAGGTGCTGCAGAAATATATTATCAATCCAATTTAAATGGTTTATATTATCTTGATAAAAAGCTAAACACCAAAGGTGAGGTCTTAAAATAGCTAATAAAATGAAAACCTCTATTATATAGGATTAAACAGGATTTACTTATAACTTATCGCTATTTTATATAACGTCGGATTATAGAA
>CBDTZS010000201.1:0-5454 GCA_965364955.1 uncultured Tenacibaculum sp.
AAGTTCATTGACATAATTGTGGTAAGTAAAAAAGTTGTAATTTTAAATTATTAAACACCTTTACTCAGTATATTCATACCATTTCGTATGTAGATGCTGAATAAAGGTCCGTATATAAGTAAGCTGTGGTGCATTAAAAAACATGAACTAAAATCGGAATTGAGTAATCAAACCTTAAAACAAAAGAAAGAAAATGGAAAATATAGATGATTTAAATTCACCTAAAATTGACTATGTTGGTGGAATACAAATTGAAGCGAAAAACCCCAAATCTTTAGCCGAATGGTATTCTAATAAATTCGGATTAAATATCCAAATGGAATATGAAGGCGGATATTACGGTGGTTTTAAGGGTGAAAATGTAAGTCTTCATATTGGAATTGTTCCAGGCGGGAATACTGTAAGGAAAAGTAATATCTCATTAACCTTTCACGTAGATGATTTTAAAGCATATTTGGACATTCTAAAATCAAAAGGAATTACACCTATACAGACTATGAAAGATAACGAGGGGCAATTTGCCTTTTTCTTTGACTTGGAAAATAATAAAATTGGAATTTGGGGAAATTGAATTAACAAAAAAATATGTGTGAAATAATAGAAACGAACCACAACAGGGTGTATACTTAATGATTTGGGTTAGTGCTTAATCAAAATTTAACTAAGTGCCAATCCAGAAATCATTGTATTTATAATCAGCACTAGGCATATACTAAACATTAAAATATTACTTACCACATATCAACACCTAACAAGTGTTGATTTTTTTATGCCAAAATTTGAGTAAACGAATATTAATATAACTGTAGATACTATGTATTGTCAAAAAGTAAATGGAGATGTTGATTTTTCAATTAACGAATGGAATACACAATATGGAGCTTTAGAATTATCAAACTTATCTGAAACGGAAAAGGAAAAAATACTCCATCCTCCAGAATGTAAAAATCAATGTTTCGATTGTATGGCAATTATTGGAGCGAGAAGATTAAGAACAAAAGAAATAATCAAATCATTTAAACAGTAGTAAAATGGATAACGTAGAAATATTAAAAGCAATGGGATTTGAATTTGTTACAGGTTAAATGTGCAGGCATGAAGCTTTTGGAGTGATCCATGTCGGACAAAAAGATGAATTAACAATGATATCTGAGCAGCTTTTTTACTTAGGTGTTAATTCTCATAAAGAGCAATTACGAAAATTGATAGGAATTAAATAACTGTAGGTTTTCAGGTCCTAAAAACTGAAAAGTTCATTGACATAATTGTGGTAAGTAAAAAAGATGTAATTTTGAATTATTAAGTGCCTTTATTCAGTATATCCCTCTCATTGGGGTGTATATGCTGAATAAAGGTCAGTACATTAATAAGTTGTATTTAATGCTAACAAAAAAGAAAGTTATATCTTATAAAAAAATAAAAATCTAATATTTATATTCCAAGCTTAAAACTTATTGCAATATCAAATGAGTAAAAATGTATTAGTCTTATTTAGTGGAGGAATTGATTCCACGTCTACCGTACATTATTACCTGAATCTTGGATATAATGTAAAAGCCCTTTTCATCAAATACGGTCAAGCTGCTACGCATCAGGAACAAGTAGCAATTGAAAAATTGTCACAATTTTTAGAAATTGAAACTATCCAAATTGAAACTAAACTTGTACCTATTATTGAAAATGGTTTAATACAGGGTAGAAACTATTTACTTCTGTCATTAGCACTAAGTTCTTTTCCTTATTCAAAAGGCATCATATCACTTGGAATTCATTCAGGGACAAAATATCCAGATTGCACAAAAGATTTCATTAAACTGAATCAACAAATTATTGATTTATATTCAAATGGAAAAATTGCCCTTGATTGTCCATTCATATCATTACATAAAAAAGACATCTATAATTATTTTATAAAAACCAACATTCCAATAGAGCTGACGTATAGCTGTGAGTTAGGTGAAGATCCTTACTGTGGTGAGTGCCTTACCTGTCTGGATATAAAAAAATTGACAAATGAATCAAAGAATTAATTTACTAAAACATCCTTTAGGTATAGAGTTATCTACACCATTATTAGTTCCATCCTATTCAAGTAAAGGATTTGCAATTCATAATGGGAAATCAGAGTTAAATAACACTATGGTTTTTGCTAAAGAATTTATTTATGAGACTCAACTATTAAGTGCATATGACATTCATTATAAGTACATGTTAGATATTATGGAATTGAATCCAACACAATTAACAATAATTGATAGTGGTGGATATGAAACTTCAAATAATTTCGATTTATCAGAAACTAGAAAATATGACAGGAATAAAAATGAATGGAATCAAGACTTATTAAATAATATTGTTGATAATTGGACAGAATTATATCCTGCTATAATTGTTAGTTACGATGATGTACAATTAAAAATATCATTAGACCAACAAATTCAAAACGCAACAGATTTCTTCAAAACAAAAATAAATTTTCTATCAGATTTTTTAATTAAACCTACTGAAATAGATGCAGATTTTATTGACATTGATGAAGTTCTTAACAAAGCTAAAGACTTCAGAGAATTCGATATCATTGGTGTAACGGAAAAAGAACTTGGTGATTCTTTATTTATTCGGATGAGAAATATTTTTTTATTAAGAAATGAATTAGATAAAAATGAAATTAAGTCACCTATTCATATTTTTGGTGCTCTAGATCCTCTTTCCGTAATTTTATATTTTCTAATGGGAGCTGAAGTATTTGATGGGTTATCTTGGCTTAAATATGACTATCACAATTGTTGTGCTACATACATTAATAATTCAAGTATCATAAAAGATTCAGATAATATCTTTCTTTCAGATAGTGATATTAGAATGCAAACCATAAAAAACAACATATATCAATTAGAAAAACTGAAGAACATATTAATAGATTTTACTGAAAATCAAAATTATGATATCTTTGACGGCATTGGAGGTAGTGGGTTTGGAAATATGGTTAATGAAATAACACAAACAACTTTAAATAAATTATAATTATGGGTGGTTCTGGTGGTAGTTTTAGTTCTGCTTTTAATCCGAGTAAGTCTGCAAGTCAAATACGAGAAGCAGAAAACCAATCTTTAGATAAAACATATGAAACCGACGTTAATAGTAGTTTAAATGACATTTTAACTGAACTTAATAATAGACCTGTAGAAGAGATAAATAAGCACTTAGAAACTCTTAAAAAGGCAATCGAATCAGATATTGAAGGTATGATTGATCTCGTTTTTGGAGGTTCTGTCAATAAACATACGTATGTAGATGGCTTGAGTGATATTGATTCTTTAGCAATTTTAAACAATTCTGAATTATCTGGAAAAAGTCCACAAGAAGTACTCAGATATTTCTCCGAAAAGCTACAACAACGGCTACCAAATACTGAAATTTCAGTTGGTAATCTTGCTGTAACTGTTAAGTATTCAGACAATACAGAAATACAACTATTACCAACGATTAAAACAGAAACTGGTTATAAAATTGCTGCATCTGATGGCTCTAACAATTGGTCAAACGTCGTAAAACCTAAAAATTTCGCAGAAAAACTTACTTCTGTTAATCAGAATAATGGAAACAAAGTTGTTCCTGTTGTAAAACTTGCAAAAACCATAATTTCTTCATTACCCGATAAAAGGAAATTATCTGGATATCATACTGAATCTTTGGCTATTGAAGTTTTTAAAAATTACAAGGGGCCTTTTCAAACAAAAGCTATGTTAAAGCATTTTTTCAATGAAGCTTCTAATAAAGTAATGAAACCAATATCTGATTCAACTGGACAATCAAGACATGTTGACGACTATTTAGGTAGTAATAAAAGTACAAACCGTAGAATGGTATCCGATTCTTTATCACAAATTTCTAGGAAAATGAATAATGCAGATGGAAACCGAGAATCTAATACATGGAAAAAATTCTTTGAATAATATGATGGACGAGTTAAAAAGGAAACATAGAGTAATAAATATGATGATATCTATGCATTCTGTATTACATCAAAGATATAAAACAAAAACGCTGATAGGGAGTATATTCTTCCTTCTATCGGCAATAATTCTAAACATTTTTACATTCTTCGATTACAGTTATTTAGAATTTACAGGAATAGAAGAAGAAAATGCAAAAAATATAATCTCTTTAGCATCATTTTCTGTTTTTATATTGTCTATAATTTTTTTACTAGTGGATTGGAGTAAAAAAAGTGAACAACACTTACAAGCAATTAATCAATTATCTCGTCTATTAAATAAATTGAGATTAATACAAAATATTAAAGAGCCATCAGTTGTAGTAAATAAAATTGAATTATTTGACGAGCTATATAATCAAACATTCGAAACAATACCAAAAGTACCTGACACACAATTTAACTCATTAAAAATCAAACACTACAACAAAGTAGAATTCAGTAAATTCATTGACAATCATAAAGGAAAACCTTATATTGTAGTCAGAATATTGTTTTTTTTCAACATAAATTTCAGAAAAAATGAAAAATAATATAGAAAACATTGATGAATTAGCAAGAGTTTATTTCATTGCAAAAAATTATGTAATCCAAAAAGGTTATTCTCATGAAATTGATTGGCAAGAACGCGTAAGTATATGTGATTTATCTGCACAATCCTTCCTGAAAGAATATTCATGGGTTGTTTTAGCTTCTGGATTAAGTGACAAAGTTGTTACAAAAGTCTTTCCAAAGATTGAGGTAATTCTAGATGACTGGTTAAACCTTGAACATATTGCTGCTAATTATATTAATTTAGAAAAATCACTTTTAAAAGTTTTTAATAATAAACTTAAAATAAAAGCTTTGTTAGATACTGCTCTAATAGTATATACTCAAGGGATTTTTAAAATTAAAAATTACATTCAACTTAACGGAATTACATATCTTAAATCTTTTTCATTTATTGGAGAAACAACTTGTTTCCACCTTGCAAAGAATATTGGTTTATCATATGCTAAACCTGATAGACATTTAATAAGAATATCTAATCAAATCGGTTTTGACTCTCCTCATATTTTATGTAAATTAATTTCTGAATATATTTCTGAGAAAATCCAAGTTGTTGACTTAGTCTTGTGGAGATATGCAACACTTGATAATAGTTATGAAAAAAAACTAAATGAATTGGCACCTACTTTGAACTATCTAGCTTGATCTACACAACGCACTAAAATACAACACCGTATAAAGTTAATGTGGGTTTTTATTTCTTACCCAAAGTTTTAGGCTTGTTTACTGTGTCACTTATACTTATTTATCTATTTTTAGGTCTACTAAGATAAAAATAAAAAATAAGTATAAGCTTAGTGCTAGGCTGATAATCCTTTGATTATCAACTCCCACACTAACCTTATACAAAAACCGTTAAATTAAAATATTACTTACCACATATCAACACCTAACAAGTGTTGATT
>CBDTZS010000202.1:0-5285 GCA_965364955.1 uncultured Tenacibaculum sp.
GATTTACAGATTGCTTCACTATGTTCGAAATAACAATTTTATACGTCATTACGAGGAAGGATGACGAAGTACTCTTTCTATTTTAAAAAAAACTTAAAAGTAATTTATGAAAAGTAATCTTTCTCTTATATACAGATTGTTTTACTATGTTCGCAATGACGAGTTTATACGTCATTACGAGGGTAGGATGACGAAGTATTTTTTCCATTTAAAAAAGACTTAAAAGTAGTTTATGAAAAGTAATTTTTTATCGATTTACAGATTGCTTCACTATGTTCGCAATGACGAGTTTATACGTCATTACGAGGAAGGATGACGAAGTAATCTTTCTATTTAAAAAAAACTTAAAAGGAGTTTATGAAAAGTAATCTTTCAGCTATTAACAGATTGAATCACTTTGTTTGCAATGACCAGTTTCCTATTATAGTAACTTTTAGAATATTATTTAAACTTCTTTTTAAATTTTTCAGATTCTCTAACCAAATAGATACTGTATACTAAACTTCCAATAATAAATATCTTGAAGAATACTCCATTTAATAATGATTTTGGGTCAAGAATATAATTCAATATATTTATTGCTATTATTAAAATTAATGGGATAAATGTAAATGTAATAGGCTTTTTTTTAATAAAAATTCCACACAGTAGAATTATTAAAGTTAAAACGCCATTAAAAATAATATCCGCGATTTCTAATTTTCCTTTTGAAAACTGAAGAAGTAAAATTACCAGATTAATTGTGGCAATTCCTATTAAAATCTTTTGACTTTTTATTATTGAGTTATCAGAATCATTAACAATTCCTTTTTGATTAATAAATCGCCCAATATGTATTCCTCTTTGTTTTTCCGTTCCATTGAAAGGGAATTCGCAATTAGTACATATTTCTATTTCCTTTTCAATTTCTGTTTTGCAAGCAGGACATATCATTTTTATTAAATTTTATATATGTACCTAAAAAAGAGTCTTATTACTTGAAAAACTCTTTCGAATTTTCCCAATTTTGATTATTTGAAGAATTCCTTAGAACTCTCCCAATGCACATCCATTTCAGCTAAAGACATATCAGAAAGTTCTTTTCCTTCTTTTTTAGCTTCTTCTTCTAAGTACTGAAAACGATTGATAAATTTCTTATTCGTTTTTTCTAAAGCATTTTCAGGATTTACTTTAATAAAACGGGCGTAATTAATCATTGAAAATAACACATCTCCAAACTCTTTTTCGATGTTTTCTTTATTCCCAGCTTTTATTTCTTCGTTCAATTCAGAGATTTCTTCCTGAACTTTTTCCCAAACTTGTTGTGGTTCTTCCCAGTCGAAACCAACAGCAGCGACTTTATCTTGAATTCTACTCGCTTTAACCAAGGCAGGTAAACTTTTAGGAACACCTTCTAAGACAGAATTACGTCCTTCTTTTAGTTTTAGTTTTTCCCAATTTTGTTTTACCTCTTCTTCGTTTTCAACAACGACATCACCATAAATATGTGGATGACGATGAATTAACTTATCAGAGATTGAATTGGCAACGTCTGCAATATCAAAAGCCTTCTTTTCGCTACCTATTTTAGCATAAAAGACGATGTGTAATAACACATCGCCTAATTCTTTTTTAATTTCCTCTAAGTCGTTATCTAGAATAGCGTCTCCTAATTCGTAAGTTTCCTCAATCGTTAAATGACGAAGGCTTTCTAAAGTTTGTTTTTTATCCCATGGGCACTTCTCACGAAGTTCATCCATAATATCTAACAAGCGATTAAAAGCGTCTAGTTGTTGCTTACGAGTATTCATGATTTATTTTTTTTCTTCAGTAGCTGCTACTTTCACTAAAGAGCTAAAATCAAACTCAGATTGTGCTAAAGTATTATACCATTGAATAACCTTTTTAATGTTTGAAGCATATACACGCTCTTCATCATAACCAGGTAAAATTTCACTAAAGTAAGCAGTTAATTTAGCAGCACTTTCTTTGTGAGAAATACCTTCTTTACCATCTTCTTTATCTGCAATATTTTTAAGTACAACAGCCAAAGGTACTTCTTCTTCGTAGGTGTAAATAGCAATGTTTTCTAATAAACTCACGTTATGAGTAGCTGTAATAGGAAAACGTTTACCATCAACGATAGACTTTACAATTACACCTGTTTTTGTTTGAGATAAGATTTGAAATAATCCTGGTTTACCAGTAACTGCAATAATTTTGTTAAATTCCATATTATAATATTTTTAATGTCTTAATAGACTATTTTTTCTTAGTATTAGGAAAACGCATTCTGTATCCTGCTTCAATTTTCCCTTTTGAAATATTTTCTAATTTCTTTTTAATCAATCTCTTCTTTAACGTAGAAAGTTTATCAGTAAACAAAATACCGTCAATATGATCGTATTCATGCTGAAAAACACGCGCAGCTAAACCGCTTAAAACTTCAGTATGCTTTTCAAAGTTTTCATCCTGGTACTCAATTGTTATTTTTTCTTGACGAAAAACATCTTCACGAACATCAGGAATACTTAAACAACCTTCATTAAAAGCCCATTCATCTCCTTCTTCTTTAATAATCTTAGCATTGATGAATACACGATTAAAGCTTTCTAAGACCTTTCTATCTTCTTCCGCTAAATCTTCATCATCAGCAAAAGGAGAAGCATCGATTAAAAATAAACGAATGTCTTTTCCTATTTGAGGTGCAGCCAATCCAACACCTTGTGCATTATACATAGTTTCTTTCATATCAGCAATTAACTTTTCTAACTGCGGATATTCTTTATCGATTTCTTTTCCTACTTTACGTAATACGGGATCTCCGTAAGCAACAATGGGTAAAATCATGTATTTTTAAATTTTTAAGAGTGCGAAAATACAAAGAATCGTTTGTCTATAAAATTATTTGTTATATAAATACGATTGTAAAATGATTGTAGCGCTAATTTCATCTACTAAAGCTTTGTTTTGACGTTGTCTTTTGTTTAGGCCACTATCAATCATTGTTTGAAAAGCCATTTTAGAGGTAAAACGTTCATCTTCTCTTTTTATAGGAATATTCGGAATTGATTTTCCTAATTTTTGTAAAAAAGGAAGAATTAATGCTTCACTTTCACTATCAGAATTGTCCATTTGCTTAGGCTTTCCAATAATAAATAACTCAACATTTTCTTTTTTTATATACTCTTTTAAATAAGCTATTAATTCTTTAGTGTTAACTGTCGTTAAACCAGAAGCAATGATTTGCAGCTCATCGGTAACTGCAATTCCTGTCCTTTTTTTTCCGAAATCTATGGCTAAAACTCTTCCCAAATGTTTTAATTTTTCACAAAAATAAAGGTTAAACGCTTATAAAAAGTGTTTAATTTAAAATTAGTTGAATAATTGATGTTTTTTAATTGTTTTAAATGGTTAATGACGTAATTTAAACAAGAAAAAAACATCTGTTTAAAAAATGTATATTCGCGTAAGATAGCAACAGAGATTTTATATTTGCAGAAAATTTTAAAGATGACAGAATTACAATCTATTATAGAAAAAGCGTGGGATAATCGTGATTTATTAAAAGAAGAAACAACGATTAATACCATTAGAAAAGTTGTTGATTTATTAGATGCGGGTGAGTTACGTGTAGCTGAACCAACGGATAATGGATGGCAGGTAAATGAGTGGATTAAAAAGGCCGTAGTGTTATATTTTCCTATTCAGAAAATGGAAACTTTAGAAGCTGGTATTTTCGAATACCATGATAAAATTCCGTTAAAAAGAAACTTTAAAGAAAAAGGAATACGTGTAGTACCGAATGCCGTTGCACGTCACGGAGCATATATTGCTGCTGGAACAATTTTAATGCCTAGTTATGTAAATATTGGCGCTTATGTAGATGAAGGTACAATGGTTGATACTTGGGCAACAGTAGGTTCTTGTGCTCAAATTGGTAAGAATGTACATTTATCTGGTGGAGTAGGAATTGGTGGTGTTTTAGAGCCATTACAAGCAGCGCCAGTAATTATTGAAGACGGAGCTTTTATAGGTTCTCGTTGTATTGTTGTTGAAGGTGTTAGAATAGAGAAAGAAGCTGTTTTAGGAGCAAATGTCGTCTTAACAATGAGTACAAAAATTATAGATGTTACTGGAGATAAACCTGTTGAAATGAAAGGAGTTGTTCCTGCCCGTTCAGTGGTAATTCCTGGTAGTTATACGAAGAAATTTGCTGCAGGTGAATTTCAAGTTCCGTGCGCATTGATTATAGGTAAACGAAAAGAAAGTACAAATAAGAAAACTTCGTTAAATGATGCTCTTAGAGAGTATGATGTAGCGGTATAAAAGAGATAGTATGAATAGAACAATTCTGCGTTTGTTAAAAAAAATGACATTTTTACCTCAAGATATGTATTTGCCTTGGATGTATGAATACTATACAGGTAAAAAACTTGATTTAGATAATCCAATTGAGTTTAATCAAAAAATACAATGGTTAAAAGCAAAGTATCGACCAATAATATTAAATCAATTGGTCGATAAATATGCTGTTAGAGAATATGTTACTGAAAAAATAGGTGAGGAGTATTTAAATAAATTACATGGAGTTTATGATTCTTACTCTGAAATAAACTTTAATGATTTACCTAATAAATTTGTGCTGAAAGCAGTTCATGCGAGTAGTTACAATATTATTTGTAAGGATAAAAAGTCATTAGATTTAAGTAATGTAAAAAGAAAAATAAGAAAATGGCAATCTACAAATCAGTATTATAGAACTGGCCAAGAATGGGCTTATAAAGATGTAAAACCTAGGCTTATTATTGAAGAGTATCTAGAAGATTTTGAAACGAAAGATTTAATAGATTATAAGTTTTATTGTTTTAAAGGAGAACCAAAATTTTTAGTAGCACAATCAGATTCATTAGGAAGGCATTTTTTTGATTTAAATTGGAAAAAATGTGAGTTTAGATGGGTAAATAAATACCATAAGCTAGTAAATAAACCTTCAAACTTTGAAGAGTTAAAGATTTTAGCCAAAAAATTATCAGGAAATTTCCCTTTTGTAAGAGTCGATTTTTATTCAGTAAATAATAAATCTTTTTTTGGTGAAATGACTTTTTATCCAACAGATGGAAGAGATGATTTTTATCCAGATGAATATAATAAAATTATCGGAGATATGATCGTGTTGCCTAAAATCCCTAAAGGTAAAAAGTGGGTAACTGAAGTGTAAAAAACAAATAATTTTTTTAAAAAAAGATGAAAATAGATGCTGTAATTACTTGGGTTGACGGTAAAGATGAACTTCATCAAAAAAA
>CBDTZS010000203.1:0-5262 GCA_965364955.1 uncultured Tenacibaculum sp.
AATTAATTTCCGATTAAGCACTTAGCCAAAACTTTTTATTTTGTTTTATCTTTTCATTCATAAAGCCAAATCAAAAAGATTTGGCGGACTTAGTTTAAAAGCTGTGAACTTTTAGGTTAAGTAACAAAACCCGTATTAATTATAGCCATTGTTAGGTACTTTACTTTTTTAGTGATTTGACATATCCAATAAAACCGTTATAATAATCATCAACTGTTTTTTTCTTTATTTCAGTCCACTTATCTTTAGATTGGCTTAATTTTTTTGTTTTAGAATCGTCATTTAGTCCAGCCATTATTGCCCACATTCCGTGCAGATTAATCCACCTATGGTCATAATTCTCTTCATTATTCCTAACAAATTGAATAACTTTATTTACTGTTTTTTCCAATTTATTAATGTCTTGAAATGCGTACTTATTTATTTCCGATCCATATTCATTATTTAAAA
Organism: uncultured Tenacibaculum sp.; assembly: GCA_965364955.1. GTDB lineage: Bacteria > Bacteroidota > Bacteroidia > Flavobacteriales > Flavobacteriaceae > Polaribacter. The sequence goes on from CBDTZS010000203.1 coordinate 451, forward strand.
CCGAAACTGCTTGTTTTGCAGATTTATCCATACATAAATTCGCATCATATCGTGCTCGTAATTGTGCCACATAAAACCAATACATTGCGTTATCCTTTTTATTTTGATTAAATAATTCCTTAGATAAAGCGTAAATTACTGTAGGATTATAATAGTTTGGACTATTTAATATACTGTCAATTGTCTGTTTTTTTGACTTTTTGTTTTTTCCTCTTAAAATATCAATAGTTTCATTATGTCGAGAAACGTCAATATCTTTAAAAACTCCTTTTGCTTGAATCTCTTTAGTTTGAGCGTTACTGAGTGTTATTAATCCAATAGAAAATGTTAGAAGTAATAATAATTTTTTCATAGTCTTTTTTTGTATTGTGCCTAACAAAGGTATATAGTTAATATTAACTATACTTGCATTATGTGATTAGTAGTTTTGTTTAACGAAACCCAATGAAATTAGTGCCCTTACCATTTGGATACGTTTATAAATATTGACAATTGGCGAGTGCGTTTCATGGGACTTTTCAATTTTATATTTGAATGAGATTATTCCCTTTTTTTTATTAACAACTAGTTCTCCCAGTCAATAAGGATTTGGATCCATTCCTGATTCCATCCTTTTAACCATAATTCAGGCGCTCCATTTTTTCCGTCATATTGAAATTCTATCTGATTAGATGTTGTTTCTATACTCTTTAAAGAGAAATAGTTGTGCTCATAAAACACGGGCAATATGCGTGCTTCGATTTCCTCTGATGCTGCAGGTTTTCTCACTTGCACTCTGTTCCAGAAAGAAAGTTGAGCTGCATTGTTTTTAAAGCTTGTTTGCAGCACATAATTACCGTTCGCATCTTTAGTTCCTTTCGCACTTGTCGTTAATGATGGTACAACGTAGGTTCCAATTTCTTCATAGTATCCGGTTTTACTCAACCAATACATATTTCTAGAGAGCATTTTGCCTTCCTGTTCTAATTCCAATACCACAAAATATACTTCCGAAGCTAGGTCGGATAGAATTTTCGTTAAATCTAAATCCCCAATTTTAGTCGTCGAAGATCTTTGTATACTAATTGCGGTATTATTGGCAATGTCAGTTATGTTTCCAGCACCTATACTACCTTTCAAACCATAAGCATTCCAATTTAGCTTCAGGTTCTCTAGTTCTTGTGAAGTATGATTGACGACGTTTACTTTATACGAAGTTCCTTTAGGATAATTGATAAAATTCAACTGTACATGAATAGCTTCACAAGCATCTTTAACGCCCCAATGGCCGCCATTTTGTTCTAAAAACCAATCGTAGAGTTTTGCTCTTATACCTGTCCAGGAACCTTGAGATTTCCAAATAATCAAACCTGTATACCAATTCCACATATTAGTTAAATACCCTTCCCATAACGCTTTATACTGCATATAGTTGGTCAATTGTGCTTGTTCGCAAAAGGCATCTATATCTTTAGGTACTCCGTAAGTATATAACTGATCGTCAAAATTTTTGGTCATATTGCCCACCTTATCCACATTAAAATCTACAAAATACTGACTGTATTTTAGTTGCTGCCAGCTTTCATTTACAACAGGTAAATTTTTGTGAGTATCATAATTTTGGGATGGAATTTTATACTGAGCAAACTTTTTTGGAGGCTCGGTTAAATTAGTTGCTCGTATCATGCGTCGAACACTTTCAATAGGTGGAAGACCCAAAGACCCAACTTCAGGGTTAAATGGATTCGTCCAACCACCTGGCATCTCTTGAAAATAGTTGTTCAATTTTAAAATCCCGTAAGGTCCATCTGTCCCTAGGCTATCTCCATGAACCATTAATGAGTTTTTAACGAACAAACGAGCATCCAACGCTTCATCTCCTTCTCCAATATATCCTTGCAATTTAGTTAGCAATGAAGTAGGTGGTTCCGATTCATTGGCTCCGCACCAAAACAATAGACTAGTGTGATTTCTCAACATCTGAATCGTGTCCGTAGCACACTTCGTAAATATCTTATCATAACTATCTGGTACATCATAAAGCTGAAATTCACTAGAAAACCAAAATTCCTGCATTACCATAATCCCCAATTCATCGCAAGCTTCATAAAATTCGGGACGCTCTATTATTCCGCCACCCCAAACGCGAATTAGATTCAGATTCATTTCTTTGTGCATGCGTACTTCATTTCGATATCGACTCGCATCGCCTCTAAACAAGGTATCCATGCCCATCCAATTTCCTCCTCTAATAAATATGGGTACTCCGTTCACAGAAAACTGACGGTTTTTAGGGTTTTCCAACGGTACCATAGCGTGTGTAAATTCTCTCATTCCTACGCGAAGCATATGTTGGTCAGATAGCGAATCAGCATTCAGGTCAGCTGCCATTGTCGCATATAAATTTAAGGTATACAATTCAGGAGCTTTCTTTGGATCAATAGGATCTGCTCCATTTGGCCACCACAAACGTGCATTTTTAATTTCGAACGGATCAAATGCTACAGGAATTGTTGCACCCGCTGCAACCGTTATGGTTTGTTGCTGTGTATTTCCTTCTAATTCATAACTAATAAAACCCGTTTGTGTTACAGCTGTTGAGTTCTGTACTTGCGTTTGAATAGTAACGGTAGCGGTAGTTCCATGTATTTTAGTGGTAACTTTTGGGTGTTTTAGCTGTAATGCTTTTGTCGTAGATACGGAAACCTGATCCCACAATCCTGTACTTCTGTCGGGAATAGAAATGGTCCAATCCCAACCTACGGTATGGCGCATGGTTACATGTTCTCCAATATTGGGTTTCCCCGGAGAACCGCCGTTTCCACCGTTTGGGATACCTGGTGAATCTGGTGGCACAACTCTAATTGCTAGTCGGTAGATGCCGTCTTTACTTGGATGTTCCGTAATATCAAAGGAGTGACGCAAAAACATTCCTTGCAATTGTTCTTCTTTATTTAATTGAACTCCATTTATAAAAACATCTGCGGTATAGTTGATTCCTCTTAGGTTTAACCAGAACCGCTGATTTGCAGCTGACGTAGCTAAGGTAAACTCTGTGTAATACCAATAAGTATACAATGCAACGCCTCCCTTACTAGAAGCATCTGGTATAAATTTTTGGTTGGTATCGAAAAATGGGTCAAAGAAATCGGTATCTAGGCTTTTTTCTTCTTCTTTTAATGTATAAATTTTACCCTGTTCGTCAGTATAGGTTTTTTTTATATTCGCTTTCAACCAATTTTTATCTCGTAACAAGGTATTTAAGATGGTGCCGGGAACAATAGCAGGAATAGTGTTTTCTACCTCAACTCCATCCGTAGAATAGGCGATTCCTTGTTTTGTAATTGCAGGTAAATCTTGATCTCCCGATGGCGTTTTGGAGATAGTATCTTTTACAAGTCGCCAAGCGATATTTCCAGAATTTATAAGAATAGGCTCAGCTATTTTAGGTTCAATTGATGTTGTAGTGTTTGGCATGGTATATTAGTTGTTTTTTTATTAAACCCAATGAAATCAGTACTCTTAACATTTATAGAGGTTGGCGGCACTTGGGCGGCGAAACAAAACTATTGCAACGTGTCTTTTATCTTATTTTTTAATGCTTAAATATAGCTTTATTTTTGATGTAGTTGTTCACTAGCAATTAATAATACATGTTGTTATGCATAGTTTTTCTAGATTTAATTTTTCCAATTTAATCGGATTCAATTTCTAAATCAGTATTACTCCATTCTAACCAAGAACCATCATAATTTCTGACATTATTATATCTTAGCAATTCTGTTAAAACAAATGTTACACAGGCTGACCTAACTCCAGATTGACAGTATACTATAATGTCATCTTCAGGAGCAATTTGTATTTTATCCAGTTTTTCCTTTATTAGACTAATATCTCTAAATGTTCCATCTTCTTTGTCTCCAATTTTAACTAATTCAGACCAATCAAATCTTATCGCTTTTGGGATACGCCCACCTCTTTTGACGTTACCTTTTTTTACTTGACCATTAAATTCTTCTATTGTTCTTGAATCTAAGAGTACTTTGTTCTTCATGACATGTTCTTGTACATCTGTAATATTTGCATAATGCGATAGATTAATTTCCTTCAACTTTAAATTACTTTTTTTTGTTTTGGTAATAATTGTATCTGTTGAGAGATTTAATTGCTGCCATTTCAGGTAACTTCCGTCAAGTATTTTTGTATTCTCAAAGCCGTATTGTTTTAGTATCCACCAAAGTCTACAGGAGTTTGAGTTTCCACCTTTGTCATAGAGAATCAATGTATCATTATCCATAACACCCCATTTTTGCAAAAGAGATTCCATTTGATTTTTACTTGCCATTATCCCTTTTATTTCACTTTCTTTATTTTCGTAATTAGGTCTCCAGGTATTAATTGAACCAGGAATATGACCTGTCGAATAATCTTCTTTTTTCCGAATATCAATGATTTTATAATTAGGTAAACTGTGCTTAATAATATTTGATATTTGTTCACAAGAAATCAACTTACTAGGGTTAGAAGTTTTTATGTTTTCTTTTTTTAGATTATTACAAGAATTAAGTAAAGTAAAGAGAATAAATATTTTAAAAATTGTTTTCATTTTTTTCCAAGTTCTTTCACCAGATTATTCCCTGCATTCAAGGTTCTAACGTAACAAACGTTATTTTTTTTTAGTAAGCCTAAGCTACAAATTTCAGTTCAGAATCGATAATTTCTTTTGGATTCTTAAACCCGATTATTTTTCAAGGTCTGTTGTTCAGTTTTTCTTGAATAATCATGAGCTGTTTTTTGTTAATTAGATTCAAGTCTGTTTCTTTTGGGAGGTAC
>CBDTZS010000204.1:0-5252 GCA_965364955.1 uncultured Tenacibaculum sp.
ATAATGTCTATTTCTCATGAATCTATCTATAGATACATTTATACACAACCACAAGTAAGCTTAAATAAAAAGCTAATACAAACTACTAGTTCGTAAAAAAAACATGACATAGACCTACTAAAAAAAGACGAGGAACAGGAAGGTAATTTAATGATTGGTAAAAACTAAAAATCCGCCATCGGAACTATTGTAGAACATAAATATACATTAATCATTAAATTAAAAGCTAAAAACTCTAAAGAAGTAGCTAAAATGTTCTCCAAAAAATTAAATAGACTACACTCTATTTTTCATGGGGAAAGAGGTATAAATGAAAATACAAATGGATTCATCAGAAGATACCTCCCAAAATGAAGAGGCTTCAATCTATTCAAGAAAAACGGAAAAACAAACCTCGAAAAATAATTGAGTTTATAACTCCAAAACAAATTATCGATTTTAAACTAAAATTTATAACTTAGACTCACCAAAAAAAAGCAACGTTTGTTGCGTTAGAACCTTGAATGCAGTCCTCAGATCAACACCTAACGAATGTTGATTTTTTATGCCAAAATTTAAGTAAATAAATATTGAAATAACTGTAATTATAAGAGTTTGAATCATTAAATAAAATTATTATAGACTACCTATAAATATTATAATAAGACTAAGAATAGCAAAGAGTATTATCATAAAATAAAAGTAAACAATTCTTAAAAACTGTAGTTTATATCCACTAAAAAACCAAGAAAAATGGAAGAACAAGAGATTTTACAAGAAAAGTATAATTAGCTCCAATAAACAGAAGATTATCATAGCTTTTAAACTGGTTAGAACAATGAGGTTTTGATTAGTCGCAATTACGTGATGATGTAGATACTATTTTAGGTTTAAATTAACTGTAAGATTAAGAGATGTAAAATTAAAGTGGGACAAGCCCACTTTAAGCATTCTTAAGAAGCACTTGTATCACCACATACTTGAACAAGTTTACAAAGTACCTTGTCTACATGACATACACATCCAGGTGGGCACCATAAATAATTTAGATTACAATCAGAAAGGCCTTTTCCTCCATTAATAGATTTCTGTTCTGATTTGTTTAAAACAGAACCTAAGTTTGAAATATTTTTTAACATAATAATAAGTTTTTTAGTTCTCCAAACTTATATATAAATAAGTAAGAAAAGTATAATAAAACCGTAATAAATGTACGGTAAAACCGTAAAATATTAATTAATATAACTGTAGAAAAAGGAGTATAGCAGTGTCTAATAAACTATGAAATATGTAAAAACGGTACTTTAGTATTACTTTTTTAGTAATGAATTTTAAATATTCCTTTAATTTATAAGCTTCTTCATATAAGTGTATTACCTTATTTTATTCCTTTTGTTTTATCTTTCGTAGGTGCATAAACTGAGAGAGGGTTGCAAAAACTGGTTCTATAGTACTTTGTCGTTTGACTTTCCTAAACAGTTTTATACCAATTTATATCTTTTGCATAATTTTGAGGATGCTCGATATTTTTTCTTTTTGGTATTGCTCTTTTTTTCATGGAAAACCATTTTAAAGGGAATCATTTTTCCCTTCGGATACAAGTAATGTTCTTCTTATTTATCATAAAAAAAATTATCTGGACAATCTTTGTAAGTTCCGTGTGGTGGAATATAACTAATCAATCCTTATTTCCATAATCTACTATGTAATCGATTAGTGATATTTTCTATATATTAATTGACTTTTTTATCTGTATGATAGGCCCTTATTTCAGTAATTACATGATGTACTGTATCTAAACTTCATTCATTCATTCATATAATTCAACTTTCTTGCTTTCTCAGGCTTTACACTTAGTTGGGTATCAGGTATTTGGACTATAATGTGTTTTATAACTAGTGTAGCGTACCCCTTTATTTCTAGCTCCAGGACGCTGATCTTGATATTTGTCCATTTCTTATTTCTACTTTTTATAGCTAATAATCCCTACTACTCTTATACCAAGCGTTAAAATTAAAATATTATTTACCACAAATAAACAACTAACGAGTGTTGGTTTTTATGCCGAAATTTAAGTAAATAAATATTAAATAACTGTAGTTTTACAGTATAGATGAATCAAATAGAATACTTAAATAATATTTAATTAAAGAGTTAGAGAAGAAATAGGTATACAAAAGTGTATTATATAAAAAAAGGATGTTCATGTGAACATCCTTTTTTTATATAAAATAAATTTTTTAATTTATAATTCAGTCGCTGGTAAAACTTTACCAGTACATTCTCCAAATCCGATACGAACTTCATCATTTTGAGAATAACCTCGCATAATAACGGTATCGTGATCATTAATAAATTTACGCTCAGCACCATCGTTTCGTTTTATTGGATTTTGACCTCTCCAGGTTAATTCTAACATAGAACCAAAGCTATCTTTTGTAGGACCAGAAATTGTTCCAGAACCCATCATGTCTCCTGCATTTATAGGACAGCCGTTTACAGTGTGATGCGCTAATTGTTGCGCCATTGTCCAATACATATACTTAAAGTTCGAATTACAAACCACAGTTTCTTCTTTGTTTTCTGGTTGAATAGCCATTTGTAAATTGATATCGAAACTATCTTTTCCTTCCTTTTTTAAATATGGTAAAGGTTCATGTACTTGTTTAGGGTTATCAACTCTAAAAGGCTCTAAAGCATCTAAAGTTACAATCCATGGAGAAATAGTAGAAGCAAAGTTCTTCCCTAAGAAAGGCCCTAAAGGTACATATTCCCATGCTTGAATATCACGAGCAGACCAATCATTAAATAAAACGAGTCCGAAAATATATTCATCAGCATCTTTAATAGGAATTCTATCCCCTAAATCGTTTGCAACAGTAGTTATAAACGCCATTTCTAATTCAAAATCCAATAATTTTGAAGGTCCGAAATTAGGAGTTGTTTCTCCTTCACTTGGTCGTTGTTGACCTACAGGACGACGAATTGGAGTTCCTGATGGTATAATCGAAGAACTTCTACCATGATATCCTATTGGTATATGTAACCAGTTTGGTAGTAACGCGTTTTTTGGGTCACGAAATAATGAACCTACGTTAGTAGCATGCTCTTTACTAGCATAAAAGTCGGTGTAATCACCAACAGCCACAGGAAGTTGCATTTCAACATCTTCCATTCTAAAGATTACATCCCCTTTATGGGTTACGTTATCTCTAAGTTTTCCGTTGGTAACATCAAATATATCTGCGATTCTGTTACGTACTAAACGCCATGTTTTACGTCCGTCAGCAATAAAATCATTTAAAGTATCTTGTAAAAATATATCATCAGTAAGAGGGATTCCTTCAAAATACCCTAATTGATGTAAAGCTCCTAAATCGATAGCAAAATCACCAATTCTAGTACCAATAGTAATGATATCTTCTTTCGTAATAAAGACTCCGAAAGGAATATTTTGAATAGGGAAATCTGAATGCTTTTCAACATTTATCCAAGATTTTCTATTAGGATTATTTGCAGTTATTTTCATCGAAGTAGTTGTATTTTATTTTACATCAAACCTACATATTTTTTCAATTAAAAGCAATAATGAGAGTAAAAAAATACTAAAAAAATATAATTTATACTGAGATGGCATTGGTTATTATTATGTTGAAAATTAGATAAAAATTGCATAATGTTTCAATAATAAAATTATTACATTTGACTACTTATTTAACAACACATAAGATGCAAAAAGATCATCAAATATTCGATTTAATTCAAGAAGAAAAAGAACGTCAGCTAAATGGTTTAGAACTGATTGCTTCTGAAAATTTTGTTAGCGAGCAGGTAATGCAAGCACAAGGTTCTATTTTAACTAATAAATATGCTGAAGGATATCCTGGTAAACGTTATTACGGAGGATGTGAAGTAGTAGATATTGTAGAGCAAATAGCTATTGATAGAGCTAAAGAGTTATTTGGTGCTGAATATGTAAATGTTCAACCACACTCTGGTTCACAAGCAAATACTGCAGTTTTTGCAGCCTGTTTAAATCCTGGAGATACTATTTTAGGCTTCGATTTATCTCATGGAGGACATTTAACTCACGGATCTCCTGTAAATTTTTCAGGTAAATTATACAATCCTGTTTTTTATGGAGTAGACAAAGAAACTGGGCGTATTGACTATAACCATATAGCGCAACAAGCGAAAGAGCACAAACCAAAATTAATTATTGCAGGAGCTTCGGCATATTCTCGTGATATGGATTTTGAAAAATTTAGAGAGATTGCTGATAGCGTTGGCGCAATTTTAATGGCAGATATTTCTCATCCAGCAGGTTTAATTGCTAAAGGAATTTTATCTGATCCATTACCACATTGTCACATTGTAACGACTACAACTCATAAAACATTACGTGGCCCTCGTGGAGGAATGATTATGATTGGTAAAGATTTTGAAAATCCGTTTGGATTAAAATTGAAATCAGGAAAATTAAAGAAAATGTCAACGTTAATTAATTCTGCAGTTTTCCCAGGAAATCAAGGTGGACCATTAGAACATGTTATTGCTGCAAAAGCAATTGCTTTTGGAGAAGCGTTAACCGATGAGTTTTTAGAATATCAATTACAGGTAAAAGAAAATGCAGCAGCAATGGCGAAAGCTTTTGTAGCTAAAGGATACAATATTATTTCTGGAGGAACAGATAACCATTGTATGTTAATCGATTTACGTAATAAAAACCTTACAGGTAAAGAAGGAGAAGATATATTGGGTAAAGCAGATATTACTGTAAATAAGAATATGGTTCCTTTCGATACTCAAAGTCCGTTTGTAACTTCAGGTATTCGTATAGGTACTGCAGCAATAACCACTCGTGGTTTGGTTGAAGAAGATATGCAAACAGTTGTTGACTTAATGGATGAAGCATTAATGAATGCAGCAAACGACGATGTTTTAAAGCAAATAGGAGAGAAGGTATACGATTTAATGCACGATAAGAGATTATTTGTTATGTAAACCACCAAGTGGTTTTTAGAAATAAAAAAAGCGTCCACTTTGGACGTTTTTTTTATTTGACAAAATCCATTGGGCAACTAATTCTTACTATCTGGAAAACTTATCTCCCTTTTTTTAAGTCATATAACTACTTTTAAGTGAATAACTAAAAAAAATGATATGAAAAAAATGCATATATGCCTACTGTTAACAGTTTTTAGTTTGATTGCTTGTTTAAAAGAAGAAATTATTTTAGGCAATTATAACCCAGCCAATGAGGATTATATAGA
>CBDTZS010000205.1:0-5246 GCA_965364955.1 uncultured Tenacibaculum sp.
ACTCCCAAAATGATAAACCAAATTGAAAACATAGAAACATTTTTACAGCAAGACCCAAATCGAGCAATAGATATTTTCGATCAAGATAATATCAAGTTAGCCACTAAAGATACTGCTGCAAAAATTGAATCACAAAACGGATTACAAGCTTATTTAGTTCAAATAAGTAAAAAAAATCCATCATTAGAAGTGGTATATATTCAAAAATATACACCAAACGGAAAATCAGGAGATAAGCAGAATTTTAAAAGAGTTCAAGAAATGCCAAGTCCTGTAAGATTCCAAAAAGAAAAAACATCACTTGGGAGTGATAACATGGCAGAACAAAGTGCAGCAACAGCAAATGTTGCTGCACCTGCTGCTATTGCATATCCAACTCAAGCATATCAACCACAAGTTATGCATCAACCATTAGATTTAGGAAACCCTGCAGGAATGAATGGTGGAATGCTTGGAATTCATTTCAAAGCTTTTAATCATGATAAGTTAGAAAAAGAACTAGCTAAAAATGAAAAGAAATATGAAAAATCCCTTGATAAGCAAGAGAAAGCTTACGAAAAGCTAGAAAAGAAATTTGAGCTTTTAGATGACGAAAATAGAGAAGCGAAAAGTAAGATTGCCAATTTTGATAAGGAATTAAAATTAACAGAACGTATAATTAAAGCTGAAGTTCAAAAAGCTGATGCAGGACAAATAATAGGGGAAATTACGAAAGCTTTCTCTGCTATTGCTCCAGTAATAATGCCAACAGGTACAGGTGCAGTAGGTGCACCAACCTCTGGTTTAGGAGGAGCAGAAGTATCTGAAACAAAACAAGAGTTAATTGCAGAAATAGCAAAAGACTATGTTACAGATGAACAAGCAGTTAATTATTATTTCATTATTGATTTAATGACTACTAATGAAGTTTTTAGAACTTCTGTATTGTCATTAATTGATCAACATAAATCTTAAAAACACTCTGAAATGAAAAATACCGTATTAATAAAAAACGCTAAAAACGATATTGATGCAAGTAAGCGTAAGCAATTTTTGGAAAAAATTGAACAGAATGCTACTACTCAAGTATTAGAAATTCTTTCAAAAGCTTCAAGTAAAGCAGGCTCGAATGAAAAGGTAATTAAATTCAAGCATTTTTTATAAACAATGAGTAAAATAAAACCAACAGGAATGGGAAACCCATTAGTATTAACAACAGCAGTTACAGCTTTAAGCTCAGATGAAGGTCAAAAAGCAATAGGGCAAACGGCAAATGCTTTAAAGGTACTTGTTGTTACTGCTGGTATTTATTTTACAGGAAAGTTTGCAATAAAAAAGTTGAAAGAAGTAAGAGCTAGAAACTTTGCAAATGAAAATGCTGGCCATCCAGATTTAACAGCAGCTTCAGTAATTTTTAAAAGCTTTAAAAGATTTAGTTTTCCTGGTTTTTTAGGTTTTCTATTGCCAACTTTTGATATTTCTACAGACGAATCAGCATTAAACAATATAGCGAGAAAAGTAACAAATGTAAAATCTGTATCAGATGCTTATAGAATTTTATATGACAGAAATCTTTTTCAAGATGTAACAGGCGGACTAGACACGGAAGAGTTACAAACATTTTGGAATTTCATTAATTCTCCATCCCAAAATTTAGATGTAAAAACAACATATCCTATAGGTTCAGTATTATATGCAGCCGTTAAAAAAGGAATTACGGTGAATATTGCAGAACAAGATGTCGATAATACTTGGAAAGGAACAAATAAACTGTATAAGAAGATACAGGGTGGCGAAGTTGTAGGTGAAATAGTATCTCTGGGTATTTGGTCTCATGAAGAAGGTAGACAAGAAAACTATTATATCGTAAAAGATTGTTGGAATAATGCTTGGGATTGGAATTGTAAATATGGAGTTGTATTTCAACATCAAGTAACGAACGAAAAACCATAAAAAATAATGCTAAAGCCTATTAATAATTTATTTGAAGTTGACGCGGTTTATCCAACAATAAGGTTAGAACCAATTAACGATTCCTTTAGTGTAAAACCTATTGAACCGCTACCTTTTGTAGATGCACAAGTAACCTATCAACCTGTGGATAATCTAAATATACCAGATCTAAAATTTCCGCTTGAAACCACAAGTTTTTACCCTATACAAACTTTAACCTTTGAGGATGAAAAAACGATTAGCAGTCAGGTTTTTGATGATTTAGGTAATATTTTACCAGGCGCATCAATTCATCTAGTAAATGATATTTCAAAAGGAGTTACATCTGATTTTAATGGTAATTTTTCATTACAGGTAAAACTAAAAGATGTTTTAGAATTTAGGTTCATAGGTTATGAAACTAAAAGGATTCCAATTTCAGAACTAGGTAATAGTGTTGTAATGCAAGAATCATCTGAAAACTTAAATGAAGTGATTATTTATGCGAATCCTGCTCCCAGTTCTGTTATTAATAATGACACGACAAAAGCTCCAACAAAGAAAAAAGATTACATAGTTCCAGTCGCAATAGGAATAACAGCATTTACTCTTGTTGCTTTACTGTTAGGATCAAAAAAAAAGGAAACTAATAAAGCAGGACTAGGTGCTGCTGAAGTAACAATATAAATATGGCAAATTACGAAGATTTTAATAAGACAGTTGTAGAATTAGAAGGAGGTTTTCAAAAGAGAGCTTCTGATCCTGGTAACTTCAATTCAAAAAAACAGTTAGTAGGTACTAATAATGGTATTTCTGCTCCTGTTTACGAAAAATGGATAGGATACCCACCAACAGAAATAGATATGCGTAGTTTATCTAAAACAGTTGCTCAAGAGATTTTTAAGAAAAACTATTGGCACAGGTTAAAAGCAAGTTATATCGATAGTCAGGCAGTTGCCGAAACGTTGGTAGATCATGGTATTAATGCGGGTACAGGTACAGCAGCAAAAATAATGCAAAGAGTTTTAAAAGAAAAATTCAGTTTAGATATTAGAGTTGATGGAGCAATAGGCGCTATTACTATAGAAGCAATTAATAGTGTAAATCCTGTTTTGTTATTCCAAGAATTTAATGAAGCAAGAATAATTTACTACGAAAGAATTGGTAATTCAGAATGGTTAGGTGTTTGGAAGAATAGAGTGAAATCGATTGCAAATAAATTTGGAATTGAATTTAAAAAAAAACAGTAATCACAGCTGGAGTCATAGGTTTATTAATCGCTGGTTTCATCGTTTATAAAGTAGTTACCCATGAACAAGATAATTCCCATAAAAATTAAATACTTGCTGCTTTTTATAGTCGCAATCTTATTTGTAGTACCTAATTTTTTTAATACGGATATTCCAAAAGATAAAGTAGAAATTATAAAAACTACTAAAATTGATATCATTGAAAAGGTTGATAGTACGGCTATTAATTTATCAGAAAAAAAAGCAGCGAATACGGTTACTTATTTATTAGATACCCTTTCAAAAAAAGCAAGAATAAAACCAATCAAAAAGAGTAAAGTTTCTCTACCTAAGAAATCAACGGAGAAAGTTGTTGAAGCAAAAGTATATAAAGACAGCATTCAATTAAGTAATGCAAAAGTTGTTTACTCAATCACTTCGCCATCACCAATATTCGATTTAGGCTTTAAGGTTTATACAAACGACACGATAGTTACAAATACTATTTACAAAAACACTACAAAATATATAGTGCCTAATGTTTGGTTTCTGAATTATGAACCAAAATTCACATTATTTCCAGTCCCTTTATTAGTAGGCCATGAAGTAAGCATAGATTATACAATTAGGGGAAAATTAAGGTTAGGAGCTGGACTAGAGTATAACTCTTTACTACCCGTAAATAATAAAATTATTTACGGTCTAAAACTCGGATTAAAATTATGAAAGTAAATAAATCAATTGTAGTTGCAGCTATTGCAATTGTAGGCTATGTTAAGTACACCAAATTTATAGATTTTATAGATAACCTTAAATTAGGTTTACAAGTCTTAGAAGTTGAAAACGGTTATGCAGTTGCATTAATTAGCAATAAAAACACAAGGCATATTCCTTATTACTTTTCTAGTGTAGATTTAATGTTGAATAAAAATGTACACGCAGCAACCAATACAGAAGAAAGTACCAATTTATCAGTTGTACCATTCTCTAAAATACCTATTAATTTTAGGCTATTAGAAAATTTAACGATAGAAGAATTACAGCAAACAGAAATTGCAGTAAAGTATAAGTTTTACGGATTCGAATTTCAAAGGCTATATACACCAGAGGTAATTGTTAGCGAAGGTAATCCTGTGGAGAATACAACAAAAAAATGTGGTTGTCAACATTAAAAAGATAAAGAATGAGCAGACTAATAAAAATATATAAAGTAGAAGATTCCACTTTTGTAGAAGAAACTATTAACGGTAAAAAAGAAACTGTTTCTACCAATAGTAATAGAAGTTTAAAAGTAATTCCTGGGGGAGTTATGATTTTAGCTGATCCAGAAGAAAAAACACTTAATAATTTTAAAATTAATTTATCAGAGTTAGAGGTAGGTAATTTTCTTGCGGTAACACCAATAGATTTATTAAAAGAAATAGGAGCAAAACAACTTTTTAAATATGGTGTTGGGTTGGGGAAATATCTTGAAAGGGCAATTTCTGATAGTTACGATGATTTACCGAAATTATACGAAAACAAACCAACGCAAAAAGCTAGTTTAATCTATTTTGTGGCAGATGCAAGTGGGCATACTTTGATAGAAAGTGGTTATGCTTATTTTGAATATTTAGGCACTACAAATGAAGATGAAACTGATTATAGGATAATATCAACTGAAAAACAATCAGATAATAAAGAATATAAATTATTCTGTAAAACAAGTTCAACAGCTTCAAATTGGTTTATCCAAGCATTATCGGTAGCATCTGAAACGGCTTTTAAGGTTATTGACAACGGTAATGGTGCTACTATCTATGAAGGCTTCTTTTCTTCAGCTATAGCATTAACGGCAAACTTAGCAACATCAACAGGAGATGCTTCTGTGTGGGTAGACGTTGATGAAAATGGAAATAACGCTACCTCTTTTAATTCTTGGAATTCACAAGGAGATATTACATATATAAACTATGATATTTTTCCTTTGTTGGAAGTTGTTTCACAATATTTTTCTGCAACGACTATTGTAGTAGGTAAATTATTTAATTTGATTTACTTTAAATCTTTTAGCGCAAATTATATTGGTTTAGATTTTAAATTCACGACAAAATTAGAAACGTTTAA
>CBDTZS010000206.1:0-5215 GCA_965364955.1 uncultured Tenacibaculum sp.
TTAATATCAAAAACGAAATTCAGTAAGTAAAAAACCTGATAAGCTAACTTATCAGGTTTCATTTAATTAGTAAGAAACTTGTTATCGCCTTATTACTAAAATGTTATCTTATATTGAATTGTCAATGGTGAACGAAATTTTATTTAAGTTATTTTTTTAGTCTTTTCCTTTTACTCTTTCATTTTTAAATCTAACTTATTAATATATGATCATGCTCTTTTGCTTTCGTTACTCTTCATCAATCCTCCCTCCTATAAACGATACTATCCTTCTTTCTTTTATTTAAATATCTTCGTTCTCTCTAATATTTATTTCGAACTTATTCTACAAACTTTCCTTTAGCAACTATATATAATAACCATCAAGTACTCATAATTCTTAATTAAATATTATAAACTTACCTTTTATAATATGTAAATTAATAATTCTATTTCTTCAGTATATTATATAAAAAAACTCCATAAATGGAGTTCTTTTTTGCGTGATAAAACGCTTAAACTTAAGGGGAACTTAAATTAATTTTTATAGTTTATTTTAAAATCTTTATTATTTTTAGCACAACTATCGTCCTCTCCAATAATACATTTTTTATTTTTAATACTACCTTTACCCGTTTTCTTAAAATTATTTCTTAAGAAAAGCAGGAAATTATTCTTCTTTTTAACTCCCTTCTTTAAAACTATTTTTTTTACTGCTTGTCTTACTTTAATGTTTTCAGCTCCTTTAACAATATAGAAGTATGACCTTCTATTTTTTTGATGCTCTTCTTCTGTACACTTGCTTTTATTAGCATCGTTACATTTATTCAATAATTGATCTTCTCCATAACCTACAGCCTTACTAATTCTTTCTTTAGCAATCCCTCTTGATATAATATAATCTCTTGTTGCTTTAGCCCTTTTATCAGATAGTCTTCTATTATAATCACTATTACCTCTACTATCGGTGTGTGATTCAATTTTAATGACTACTTCAGGATGATTTGTCATCACTATAACAATACTCTCTAATTCATACTCTGCATCCTCTCTAATAATTGATTTATTAAAATCAAAATATATAGGATTGATGACTATTTGATTTCCAATAATTAAAGGAATTAAATCTAAATTAATTTTATTTACTTTTCCTTTAATAATTGTAATTATCTTTTTACCTGTAGATTTATGGTCTAGCTTACTTGCAAAAATTGAGTATGTATTATCACATAGAACTTCTTTAAATAAATACCTCCCTTTATTCGATACTGTTTCTTTTATAACTTGACCTTGACTATTAAATAATTTTACGGTCGCACCATCTATTAGAGTGTTATTTATAGTCTCTGTAATCACACCTTCCACCCATTGTGTACAAATTGGTGGATCGGTATACATATAGAAGCTATAAATATCATCATCTCCCTTTCCACCTTTTCGGTTTGAAGAAAAGAATCCTCTTTTACCATCTTCATTTATATAAAATGAAAAATCATCTCTTTTACTATTAAATGGATGCCCTAAATTTTTAGCTGATGAATAGGTAGAATCTTTATTTATTTTTGATTGAAAAATATCTAAAAGACCCAATCCTAAATACCCATTTGATGAGAAATACAATGTATTATCTTCTCCTACAAAAGGAAACATTTCTTTATCTGAGGTATTTATACTTTTCCCCAAATTTATAGGGGTTCCATAAATATTTTTTCCTTGAATGGCTACTTTATAAATATCCGTTCCTCCAAAACCACCTGGCATATTAGACACAAAATATAGTGTTTTTTCATCTGGACTCAAAGCTGGATGTCCTACAGAAAAATCTTCCCCATTAAATGGTAATTCTTTTACATTTACCCAATATCCATTTACGAGACTTGCTTTGTATATTTTTAAATTAGAAGTATTTTTTTTGTCTTTTCTTGCTTTTTTACCATTTACATTGTTACGCGTAAAATAGATAGTTTTTCCATCTTTTGTAAATACAGGAGTAGATTCATGAAATTCAGATGTAATTGGAACATCTATTAAACGATGATTTACCAATGCTAAAACAGTATCTTTTACATTTTTTTCAAGTATTTTAATTTCTTCATCAGCTTTATAAATATTTAAAAAAGGTTGATTGTTCCATTTATAAATACGTTCTTTTTTTCCTCCCTTTGGAGTTGCTGAAGTATAATAAGATTTCCCGTTTAACAAAAAACCTCCAAAATCAGAAAATGGTGTATTGATTGCTAAATTTCTAACACCTATACGTACCTCTTTATTAGCATAATCTAATAAATAATTTTCTTTTTTTAATTCTTCTTTTCTATTATTTTTATCAGAAGATGTTAATGTTAAAAAGATAGAATCTGATTTTCTATACTTACCGTTACTCCTTAATACTTGAGCATACTTAAATAAGTGTTTGTCTTCTAATCCGTCTTTATAGCTTGATGCTAATTTTTTATACCAAACTTCAGCTTCTTCTGTCTCAGCATTGTTGTAATATGATTCTGCTAAACGACTTAAAACATGTTTAGAACTGTCACCCTTTTTTTCAACTAAAGCTTTGTATAACTCAGCAGATTGTAAGTAAGAGAACTCATCAAAATATCGATCAGCAACTTTTTTACTTTGACCAAAACTTTTTACTGCTATTACCAATAACATTAGTAATAACGTTTTTTTAAAATTCATAAAATGTAAGTTTAAAAGAATCTAGGAGATCTATATTTTATACCTCTTAATAATTCGTACTGTAACATAATTTCGTGTGTTCCTGAATTTGTTACATTATAATTTGAAGTTGTTAAATCGTATGAATAACCAATAAGTAAGTTGTCTGAAACTTGAAACCCTAGAAGAGCACTTATAGAATCATCCCATCTCCAACCTAAACCTATTCTAAATTTTTCATTAAATAATAAATTAGCAGATACATCTAAAGATAAAGGCGCTCCTGATACAGCCTTTAATAAAGCAGCTGGTTTAAATTTTAAATCTTCATTTATATCAAATACATAACCCGCTATTAAGAAAAAATGCATTCTTTCGACAGCTGTAATTTCAGAATTTGCCAAATTTTCATCATAATGCTCCACTCTTAAAATATTAGGTACTGATAACCCTACATACCATTCTGGTTGATGGTAATAAATTCCAGCTCCTACAGTTGGTAAAAATTTATTAATATTTTGTCCGAAAGCTGGTTCATCCTGATTGGCTTTTCCTTTAGACCAATCGATATTTAATAACCGACCTCCTAAACGCAAACCGAAAGCAAAATTACCTTCCTCTCCTGTTTCAATAGTATATGATACGTTTGCATCTAAATAAATTTCTTTTGAAGGACCAATTTCATCATTCACAAGGTTAATTCCTAAACCTAAACCTGAATATCCTAGTGGTGTATCGTAACTTATGTTTTGAGTATTTGGTGCTCCTTCAAAACCAACCCATTGTGTTCTACCAATAGCTGTAATAACTCCATGCCCTTTAGACCCCGCATATGCTGGGTTCACACTCATCGTATTATACATGTACTGTGTATACTGTGGGTCTTGTTGCGCTTGTGTTTTAGTAATCATACACAGACTAAATACACATACCAAGATTAAACTTAAAAATAATTTCATTTGATTTAAACTTTTATATCTCAATTTACTGTAATAATACAAATTATTATCTATTAATATAAATCCATCCTTTCCTTATTGATGTTCCATTACCTAAATCTAATACATAGAAGTAAGTTCCTACTGGTAATTTATCAGCTACATTGAAATTGACACGACCATTAGAAAGACCTTTAAAGACTTTATCTCTGTTATTATAACCAGTAACTTTATATACAGTATTACCCCAACGATTAAATATTTCTATCGTATTACTTGGGAAATTTTCAATACAATCAATTATCAGATTGTCATTTATATTATCTCCGTTTGGTGTAAACTCGTTGTAAATAACTACACAAGTATTAAGATCTAAATCATCTCCAAATCCGTCTAATTCATCTTCACTGTCTGCAATACCATCACCGTCAGTATCTGTTCCACCTGATCCTCCGTCAACTACGACTCCTGTTCCTCCACTATTTGGGTCTATTGGGTCTGAATTATAATCTGGATCATTAGCATCTCCAAAACCACCATCATCACCATCTACACTATCTGGAATACCATCACCATCAGAATCATCTAATGGATTGTCTACTTGACCATCGCCATCAATATCTGAATTACCTCCTTCTGTAACATCATTAACGCCATCATCATCACTATCTAAATCTAAGTAATCTGGTACGCCATCTCCATCTGTATCTACCGTGTCTCCTTCTCCTCCATTTCCTTCTCCAAACCCTGAAGTATCTCCATCAATACTATCTGAAATACCATCACCATCAGAATCACCTTCATTAGCATCATCCGAATCAATCACTCCATCTCCGTTAGTATCTAAATCTCCGTTTCCATTTTCAATAACATCATTAATTCCATCATTGTCACTATCAAGATCTTTGTAATCTGGAACACCATCACCATCTGTATCTGGCTCTTCTTCTGTATCTACTGAGTCATCTGCTTGACCATCACCATCGGTATCTGAATATCCTGAATCATTCCCATCAATTACACCATCTCCGTTAGTATCTAAATCTCCATTTCCACCTTCATCTACATCTAAAATTCCATCGTTGTCTGAATCTAAATCTAAATAATCTGGAATACCATCTCCATCTGTGTCGCCAGTTCCTTCATTTGCATCAGGAATACCATCGTTGTCTGAATCTATATCATCTACATCGGCTATTCCATCGCCATCTGTATCAACTTGAACTGTAATGGTTACAATTGCTGTTTCACAAACTGCTGGTGCAACCGCTGTATTACAAACTTGATATTCTACTGTTACCGTTGTTCCTTCTTCTCCTGCTAATGGTGTATAACTCATCTCTCCAGTTAATGGATCGAATGTTATTGTTCCGCCTGCTGTTGTTCCTGCTCCTGCTACTACTGATAAACTTGTATTAGCTCCTGGTAAGAAATCGTCATTCGTTAATACGTTTACAACTCCTGTGGTTCCTTCTGTTACTGTTAAAACATCATCAGCAACTGTTGGTACTAATGGATTTGCATCCGTACCATCTGGATTTCCATCATTATCATCATCTGGATCTGTAACATCTGGATCCCCATCGCCATCTGTATCAACTTGAACTGTAATGGTTACAATTGCTGTTTCACAAA
>CBDTZS010000207.1:0-5184 GCA_965364955.1 uncultured Tenacibaculum sp.
CCTAAAAAAGTAACTCGTGTAGCTTTAGAAAATGCTGCTTCTGTAGCTGGAATGATTTTAACTACAGAATGTGCTTTAGTAGATATTAAAGAAGATGCTCCTGCAATGCCTCCAATGGGTGGTGGGATGCCAGGAATGATGTAACCCAAAGCGTGGGTGAGTAATATTTTATTCTCTATATGAATAAAATCATTCTTTTATAAAAAGTAAAAACCTCGAGAAATTCTCGAGGTTTTTTTATGGTACAATTTTTGTTAATTATTTCCCAAAAAAAAATGCTATGAAAAAAACTGTACTACTCCTAATCTTTTTCCTTACCTCATTTAACCTATTTTCTCAAGCAAATAAAAAAATTGATTCAGCTTATGTACATTATGTTCAAAACACTCGAGAAATTCCTTACCTACATTTAAACAAAACTTCATTCATAAAAGGAGAAGAAATATGGTTTAAAGCATACATTCAAGAACAAAACTCTCAGAAACTACACCCCACAACAACTAATCTTTATATATCTATTTTTAATAAAACAGGAAAACTAAAAGATCAACAACTAGTTAATATTAAAGAAGGAACAGGAAACGGAAGTATTTATTTAGATTCCACTTACACTCAAAAAGAGTACTACATAAAAGCTTCTACCAGATGGATGAAAAATTTTAAAGAAGATAATGCATATTATCAAAAAATAAGTCTTGCTTCTTCAAAAAACAACGTAAAAACCATCATCACCACAGAAAAAGATTCTTTTGAATTTAAACTATTACCAGAAGGAGGTCATTTAGTAGCAAACATAATAAACAACGTAGGGGTTATTATTAAAAAAGCCAATAATAAAGGAGTCAAAATTAAAAAGGGAATTATAAGGGACCAAAACAACAATATCATACGTCAATTCACTACCAATGAGCTTGGCATGAACAATGTTCGTCTTTTAATAAAAAAAAATAAGGTATATACGTTTTATGCAACTTTATTCAATGGTTCTGAAATTAAAGCAACAACCAATCTACCTTCTCTTCAAGGTGTTACTTAAAATACGATTAACAAACCTACTCGTATTGGTATTAATATAACCACAAATAACACAACCTTAAAAAACTTAACAGGAAAGGTCTATAGAGTACTAATACATAATACTAGAACTTATAAAAATTATTTTTTTACATTCGAAAAAAATAAAAACAATTACAGACTTATACTTGAAAAAAACAAATTAGATCCAGGGATAAACATTATTACTTTATTTAATGATGAAAACTATCCAATATCGGAAAGATTAATTTTTAATCATACCTCTGATTTATTTGAAACGGTAAGTATAAATGCAAAAAATATAAATTCAAACGATTCATTAAAAGTTGAAATTTCAAATACTTCAAATGAAATTGTTTTTCTAGTGCTTCGTTTTTACCTGTAAATACTAAAGCATATGTTCCTAAAAACAACATAATTTCCTCATTTCTTTTAAAACCTTATGTAAAGGGAGAAATACAGGATTTTTCTAAATATTTTACAAGAAAGGGAGCAATAAATTTAAGAAATTTAGATTTATTATTATTAACTCAAGGATGGAGTAAATACAACTGGAATAACATTTTCAATTCACCTCCAAGTACAATATACGCTTTTGAGAATGGTATAGATATTACTGCTACTATAAACAAACAATTATCAAATAAACAATAAATTTTATTATATTCAAAAGAAAATAACCTAATTAGAATTATTGACTCTAATGAAAACCCTTGGATATTAAAGAACAGCTTTGTAAAAAAAAATTCAGTATTTGATTTCGCTCTTAAGAATAGAGAAAACTTATATAAAATAACTCCAATTTTATCATATTCTAGTGGAAAATTATCAGAATTCTTAAACTTAAAAAAAACAAAACAGAATAGCAGTAAAAAATTAGAGATGACTAATTTTGAACTTCTTAATAATAAATTTGAGGTATTAAACGAAGTAGAAATCAAACTCAATAAAAGAAAAAGTGACAACCATAAAAAAGTGTATGGAACTTCTACCATGCTTACTACAAAAAGAATGAAAGATCTGATTATTACTCCGGGAGAAACGATAATAGACTATTTAAAATATAGAAATTACAAGTTTAGTCAAGGTAACTCTGGAAACTTACAAATATCTCCCAGAGGAATGTCTTTAAATAGGGGAGCAAAAAACAAAGCTTCTACTGGTGATGAAGGTCCTTTAGCAAGTGGTAGTGATAATTCTACAGCAGAAAGTAGTTACGGTAGACCAAACGTAAGAGTATATCTTGACAGTCATGAAATTACAGATAACTTATACTCTCTATATGGTGTCTATCTAGATATGGTAAAAGAAATTTCTTATGGCAGAAACCCAGGGAAAATGGGGGAAGAAATACACATTTTCACCCTTTCTCCATCAGAATACATGCCTAAAAATGCACAATACACCCATATTACTATACCTCACGGTTTTGCTTCTGAAAAAAAATATTACACCCCTAAGTATCTTTCTTTTACAGAAGAAACTTATAAAAATTACGGTGCTATTTTCTGGAAGCCAAACATAATAATAAGACCTAAATCAAAAATTAATTTTAAAATACCCATAAATATGCAGCAAAACATACATATATATATATTGAAGGCATAACTAAATCCGGAAAATTAATTTCTCAAAAAAAAATATTCAATCTTCAATTAAATTAAAATAAAAAAAATGTCGAATCCTTTTTAAATATCATTTGTAAAATACAAATAGTAAAGGAGTTTAAAGTCATCACTGAAACAAAAATAATCTATGAAGTACTAAAAAACAGAAAAATATAATGACCTGTTTAATACTTGTATTATCCATGATAAAAGTACAACTTGTGTCCCTAGAAAAAAATACTTATTATCTTAAACATCCAATTTGGATTGTTAATACTGGCAAAAACCCTTTGGCTATAGAAACATAAGGAACCATATAATTGTAAATTCTTATTTAAAATTTTTCTAATATATTTCTATGTTTTTAAAAAAGGCTGGGATTGCAAACCAATAACTCATTAAAGAAATAGTTGGACTTAACACTTCCCCTTTTCTCGGACCACTTATTGCTTCACCTAAAATATTCCATTTATTACCTTCATTATCTTTAAAATAATATTCTGGAGTACTGAAATCATATTCAAAAATCAAATTAGCGTGTTCAGCTCCTAAAACATAAGAATGTATCATATCTGGGTTCCCAACAATTAAAATACTATCTGTTAAAAAATCGCTTTTAATAGCTTTTCCATTACCGAAATCTTTAAATTGAAACACTTTTGCTTGTGGGTTTTTTAATATTGCATGAACTCTTATTTTATTAGAAATAGAATTATCAGAGGCTGAAACAGGAAATAATAAAAAAGAGTGATCTTCTTTATAAGACCCATAAGGGTAAAGATTGTAATTCCTATTAAGCCCCTGATTATTACTTAAAATTTCAGTATTTGGATACATTTTTTTCCATGCTTTCCATGTAGTCTCAACAATATTTACAATCTTAGGGTCACTTCCTATAAATTCTCCGTTCACACATTTTAATCTTAACTGACTCCAATTACTCCCTGATTTTCTGTCATAAAGTATAAGATTACTATTATACAAAAATCCTGAAACGCCAAACTGAGTAAACTCATTACCTACTTTACTTTCCCATCCAAAAGCTGTTCCTGTTAATGGACAATAGGAGATTGTAATTTTCTCCCCAGAAACATCATCATTAACTACCTCATGCCAATCCAATATTTTATGTGGATATGCCTTAATTACACTTCCTTTCACTATCCCAATTATCAAATCTTCATCAGACATATAAGTTCCAACCTCTAAATTTGTAGCATCTATAAAAACAGGTGAATCAATAGATATAATACCATCTTTACCTGACCCTTGAAAAACTTCATCTACCGGAATAGACCATAAATCAGGTGTAGTCTCAGAAGAATCATTATTATCCCCTCCATTACTAGATTCTTCTCCTGGATTATTATTATTATTATTATTATTAATACTTTCTTCAGAAGCCGATGAAGAACATCCAGAAATTAAAATCATTATTAAAATTATTAGAAATCTCATTTTTTTAGAGTTTAATTAGTTTATTATTATTTAACCTAAATACAATACCCAAGTTAAAACGATAAGAAGGTGATAATTGCAAGCCTGTTACATTAGCAGATAGAGGAATTTCAACTCCTGAATTTACAAGAATATTTGGTGTTATATTGTAGGATATTTTTGGTATTAAAAAAAGCCAATTACCTCCTGTATTAGGAATTTTATTATTGTTAATTAAATCATTTTTAGCATTTCTGTACTTAACACTTAAGTTTGCTGAAAAAACTTGTTTAAGTAACAAAAACTGATCAGATACAGTTAAAAAGAATTGAAATTCGTTCCCGAATTTATATTTATTAATTTTTTGATATTCATTATTTTCTCCTGCAATTCTATAAACAAATCTACTAGAGAAAATAAAACTTCTCCTAAAATTAAATTTTCTGGAAATAGTTGACATAAAAATATAATCTAGAGCATTTCCACCTGGTTGAATATCCGCATTTAAAACAATTCCTTGTGAATTTTTAAGATCATGCTTTCCTATAGGTAATTTTAGACCTAAACCAGAAGATACCTCTATTTTATCGTTATTCACAAATCGATATCTACTAAGCACAATCCAATCACCAATCCCTTTAGTTTCACTCAAGTTAACGCCAAAAGGAGAAGATATTTCTCTTTTCTGATTAACCCATGTCAACAAAGCTTCTACTGTCCAGTTTTCAGTAATATTATACCCCAAATTTAAAAGAACCGATTGAGTTATTCTTTTTCTAGAATTATCATCCAACTCTATATTCCCTTCTTTTAAAGTATTTAAATTATTGTAATCATAACTCAAACCTACTTGAAACATTCCTTTTTCAAGAATACTCATGCCAATATTATTAGATACAGGTATCCCTCCTGAACAGCATGTTTGAGAATATGAAAAGTTATGATGAAAAATAATTATTAAAAGAAATAAAAATCGAATCAACATACTTGTATAGTTTACTAATTCGTCGACTATATTTTAATTCCTTACAAATCAAACAGGTATATTATATTTTACGTTCTACTACGTAATCAATCATTTGCTGTAATGAATTTTTATATTCTG
>CBDTZS010000208.1:0-5115 GCA_965364955.1 uncultured Tenacibaculum sp.
AAAAAGATTTTATTGTACTGGGTCGTTTCTGCTAAAAGAAAAGAGACAAGACAAAAGAGAATTTTGGAAATCGCAGAAAATGCAAGTAAAAATCAGAAACCAAAGCAGTTTAGATAAAAACCGGTTAACAACAGTGTATATGAAAAATGAACTTTTAAGACATACAATATCAACTATCAAATATAGATTTGAAAAATCAATAGATGAAAGTAAAGAAGATTTTGGAGAGTTTAAATTAGGAAAAGGAAGTAGAACTTCAAAAGAGATTATTAACCATATGTATAACGTATTAAACTCGACACGAATTTATTTGAAAGAGGAGAGGATTAATTTTGAACAACCTGAACAATTAACTCTGTCTCAAGAAATTAAAAGATTCAATTATGAGCTGACTATCACTGACAAAGCTCTTGATATAACAGAGTTACCTATAAATTATTCAAAGAAATTATTACAAGGACCTTTATCAGATATACTGACTCATATTGGTCAAATATCAATGATGCAAAGGTTGAATGGTAAACCAATTAATGCTGAAGATTTTTCTGCCGCTACAATAAAAACAGGTATGAGTTAAAACGGCTTACAATACTGTATATAGCAAATAAGGCGTTCAGTTATAAATTGAAAGTTCAGTGCTTTCTACTGCCCTAATTGCCATATACGAAACGTTGTGTGCAATTAAAACTAAGCGCAATCTTTACAAATCCCAGTAAGAACACAATTAACCTCCTCCACTTGATAATTATTTGGTAATGAAAAGTGTACTGGAATAGACAGGCACTCTATCGTTTCACAATTTTTACAACGAAAATGAAAATGATGTAGAGGTTGTTGATTCTCATCGCACTTTATGCATAGAGCAAAGTACTGTCTTCCATCATCTGCCACAATTCTATGCAAAACTCCATCTTCGCAATATCGGTTTAAGACTCGGTAAATAGTAGCTCTGTTAATATCAATACCTATTTTTTTTTCAATAGCTATCTGACTCATTGCTTTGCCTGATGAATTCAAAACAGAAAGCACTGCTTCTTTTGTAGCTGTATTTCTTCTTTTCACTGTAGAAAATTATTTATTGCGATTTAGTTGCAATAATACAAAATAATAGTACATTTGCCAAATGTATTAATGCGATAATGTTGCAATTAAAATATAGAATCAACCGAAGAGAAACCACTAAACAAGTAACCATAAACACTTTAGCACTTAGTTTCCAATTACAATAATCAGTTTTACAAAATATAATGAGATGAAAACTACAAAAAAATTCGAAGTAATAATAATAGGTGGAAGCTATTCTGGTTTATCCGCAGCAATGACACTTGGCCGTTCGTTACGTAATATCTTAATTATTGATAGTGGCATGCCATGCAACAGACAAACACCACATTCACATAATTTCATAACTCAAGACGGTTCAACACCAAGTGAAATTTCACAAAAAGCAAAATCACAAGTATTAAAATATAATAGCGTTCATTTCATTAAAGACAAAGCTATTAAAGGAATAAAAACCGAACATAGTTTTCATATTCATACTGAATCTGGAAAAAAATTTGAAGCCAAAAAA
This sequence comes from uncultured Tenacibaculum sp., assembly GCA_965364955.1. Classification (GTDB taxonomy): domain Bacteria; phylum Bacteroidota; class Bacteroidia; order Flavobacteriales; family Flavobacteriaceae; genus Polaribacter. The sequence goes on from CBDTZS010000208.1 coordinate 1,574, forward strand.
GTGATTTTTGCTACTGGAATTAAAGATATAATGCCAGAAATTAAAGGGGTTTCTGATTGTTGGGGAATTTCAGTCGTTCATTGTCCGTATTGCCATGGTTACGAAATAAAAAACAAAAAAACAGGAATAATAGCGAATGGAGAAACTGCATTTCATCTAGCACCTATGGCAAGAAACCTTACGAATGAACTTACTATTCTAACTAATGGAAAAGCAGAATTCAATCCCGAACAGATTTCAAAACTTAATAAGAATAATATAAAAATAATTGAAAAAGAAATTACAGAAATTGAACATGAAAATGGATATATAAAAAATGTAGTCTTCAATGATAAAAGTAAAGAATATTTAGAAGCAACTTATGCTGCTCTTCCGTTTAAACAACACTCCAACATACCCGAATTAATGGGATGCGAACTAAACGAACAAGGATATATTCAAGTAGATATGATGTATAAAACTACAGTGGAAGGAGCTTTTGCCTGTGGAGATAATATGACAAAAATCCGTTCCGTTGCTAATTCCGTTGCATCAGGAAACATGGTTGGAGCCGTAATAAATATGGAATTATTAAATGAACAATTTTAAAATGATGATTGAAGTCTTCATTACAGATATAACAAAAAGATCTCAGGCAGCAGAAATGCTAGAAAAAATTCAAGAAGCATATTAAGAATTGAAAATTAATTTTGATATGGATGAACCTGGTTTTCATTTTCCAAATGGACATACAGTCTTGCGAGTGGAAGGACCAAATATTAAATTAAATAAAATTATATTAATGGTAAAGAAGTCAAGGTTTAAATGCTAAATAATGAAAGCCAATATTACTTAATAAAAACTATACTTTTACTATGTAAATAAAGAGCTAGATTTAAAGAGTAATAACCCGTATTCTCAAAACAATAAAAAACTTTACTTTCTTGTTTCGCTTTCAAAACCGATTTTAGCAGGTTATTATAGTCTATTATATCATTAACAAACTCTTTATGAACTTGAGTTTGGTGACAATAAACGTCTATTGTCTTTTTCGACACATCGATTCCTACAACTTCTTCAAAATTTTCATATTTTTACAATCAGAGTGAATAAATATGTTGCTTTAACTACTTCCTTTATCGGGAGATTTGACTCCTGGTATTCCAAATGGTTCTTGGCAACTTTATAGAAAGAGAGGACTCGTACGTGTACTGGAGCGCTATTCTAAAACACGTTATAGTTCTCCTTTTTTTCTATTTAAAGATATTTATTACAAACTAAAGAAACACGTTATCTGTAATAGACGAATTATGTTAAATTATATTGATTTTGAAACCGCAATTCCTCTTTTTCGAGAATCTGACCAGCAGTTAAAAGTGGATTATAATGTAAGTAGCATAAAAAGTAACCTTTATATACTTACTGATTTTGAATTAACAAAAAACTATGATATTGGTGGAGGCACAATCTTTAAGAGCGAACAAAAATTCATAGTCTCAAATACTTTTTCGAACCTAAGTAATATTCAAGTTCCAAAATGGTTAAAACGTCATAAAAATGAAGAATATGCTTCAGCGTGCTTCGGACTAATTCTGAGTTCATTGATATCACTAGCGACAGAAAGAAGTGTGAAATTCTATAGAGATTATTATAATATCGGAGGAATTGAGAGTGTTTCGATTCATCACCCATTGCAACATTCGGGGCCTGGAGCAATAGATAGGCCAGATGAAAAAACGGTAGATCTTTTCATGAAAAACGTTAGGGACTTATACAAAATTACTCAAACCCTAGAATATTCTGATTATACCTGTCTTGTACGTTCTTGCAGACTCTTTCAACTTGCTCAACTTTCTAGGTATATAGATCATAACCTTAGTTACTCATTAATGGTTTCCTCAATAGAGGCTAATGCAACGAAGGCAATCAAGATAGATAAAATAGAACCAGACTGGAAAGAGATAAAACAAAAAATTAAATCTGTAGCAGATCAAGCTGGCTTAGATGCTGATTTCCGTAGCACATTGAATATCAAACTAGAACAACATTACTCAGGATCTCGTTTTCAAAAATTCATGCTTTACTATGCTCCTATTGAATCTTTGAACCTGGCAAGTAGATATGACAAAATGAGCTTGTTACCTGAAGAGAAAGAAGCATTTGAACCAATGGATTATAAAATTGATCCAATAAACAATTTCATACATATGTTTCGGCAAAACCCCAATTTCTTGGAAATGTTTAAGAAGACATTTGGGATGGACTTCGAGAAAATATTAAAAGATAGTTATAAATATAGATCCGATTTCTATCATGAAGGTAAAGCCAACCAATTCAGCTCTCCAGATAGTTATGATAGATATACCAAAACCATTACAGTAAAAGAAAGCTATCCATTTGTTCTAATGGAAGATTTTAAGCATTTATCTTTGGATACAAAGAAACTCCTAACTTCACTAATTGAAGCAAAGTATATAACAGAAATAAAGGGCAAAAAACACTATTTTGATAGAAGTAAAATTCTAGAGATTCAGAATGATTTTTTTGGCAATCATGGAAGGGATATTACACAGGTCTTTTATCAAAAAGAAGTAAAATCAGTTACTATTGCTTCTTTTAGCTTATTAGCACAGATATCAAGGATCTCAGCAATGAATTATTATAATAAAAAAACCAATAACACTGTATAAAAATCATAGCCACCCTTCGGATGGCAACGCATCTTAGACTAAACGCTGCAGTGCATTTAACAAAATCGATGAAAAGAATATTATTAATAATAACAATAGTACTGATTTCGAGCTGTAAATCAGAAAATAAAAAGGATAAAAACCTAATATCTAAACACCAAAAATCTATTTCAGCAATCCCAAAAGTTAATGACCAATTTCAAGATTTTATTGACCAGTTTCCGATAAAAACTCTTCCAATAAAAATAAATGGCTGTACAGACGAAATTCTTGATTTACCAAAACTAGATATTAAATTAAGTTCTGAATATTCCAAAGATGCTAAATATGAGCATATTTATGGAGTAATTCCTTCCAGTGGGAACTATATTTCTACAATCACTCTTGGAGAAGCAGATTGTTTTGTTCCAATTCTGAACACTTACAAATTGAACGGAAAAATAATAGACTCAAAACCAATTAATATTGGATCTTGTGGATTTGACCCTTGCTACGATTGTGTTGAAAATATGATAATAGATTCTGAATATAGAATTTACGTTGCGGATACAATAAAAACATCAGATTGTGATGAAAATTTTAATTCAATCGCCGGAACTGAAAAAATTAAAGTAGTTTATAAAAAAGGAAAATTAACTAAAAAAGGAACTATAGAATTGACCAATGAAATTGAGAAAATTTTAAAATAAAAACGTGCTACAACAATGCATAAAATTAATTGCTAGTTCTAGCCTTACTTACGAAAATACACTCGGATTTTCTATTCGTTTTTATTTACTAAATTACGTGCTAAACCACGAAACAAGCATATACAAGACCGTCGTAATTCATAAAAAAATCACGTTTGACAAAAGAAAAATACATTTCAGAATT
>CBDTZS010000209.1:0-5064 GCA_965364955.1 uncultured Tenacibaculum sp.
AAAAATCCTACTATCTCGTTAATAATAGAAACTCATTTTAATAATTTATTTCAAACTACAGCAAACAGATAGAAAAGGTGTTTTAAGAACAAATAGTATTTTAAGTATAAAAAAACCAAATTAATAAAATTCTGGCTTTTAGAATTAATAAAGTGAAATATCATTAGTGTTAGCCAATCGGTGTACTAATTTTTTAGTGATAAAAAGAAAGACTATAGTGTGTATAGCGATTGTTATAATTCATATTTTTCGTTAATCTGTCCAATCATAAAACCTTGACTTATGACATTTTTGGCTTCTTTACTATTTAAATCTATAACAGGATTTGTGTGATTAAAATGGATAAATATCACTTTATTTCTTTCCTTTAAATTAAGTTTTTTAAATTTTTCAAGACTTTCAATAATAAAAGGGTGAGGGATTTCAGAAATATCACGATTTTTTAATTCTTTTCCGCTATAGAATGTGGCGTCTAAAAAAGCATAATCTACTTTTTTAATTTCTTCTACAATATCTTTATCCCATTTACTCCATTTGTCAATATCAGGGATAAATAAGGCGCTTTTATTTGGACCTTTAATTTTATATCCAACCGTTTCAGAATATTCGTCTCGATGAGGTACCAAAATAGGTGTAACTGTTATGTTTGGTGTAAGTGGAATAGATTGTTTATTTTTAATTTCAGTCAATAATATATTTTTACGAGATACAAGTTGATCCCAAGGGCCATTTGTTTCTAAATATTTTTTCATTCTAGGCATAGTAAACACATTTACATTTTTCGCATTTATTGCTTCTTTACCTAAATACATTAGTCCTGTATAATGACCTATATGTGCGTGAGTTAAAAAAATACCGTCAACCATTTCATTGGTGTTTTGTATGGCGTGTGTTTTTAAAGCCTTCATTTGTCTTGTGATATCGGGAGTTGCTTCAAATAAATACTTTTTACTATGTACATTATCAACTACCCCTAAAGCAACAACCTGTCTGTCTTTATTGGGTGTATTAAATAAGTGTATGCAACACTTTTTCTTACAACCTATTTGCGGTGATCCTGCGTCTTGAGTAGTACCAAGGAGTATTAAAGAAATCGATTTTGAATTAAGTGTTTGATTAGCGGTACTTTTATTACTACCCTGTTTGTTTTTACAAGAATAAAATAAAATGAGAATAAGATATATATAATATTTTTTCATTTTTCTCTTAATTAATGATAGCAGGTTAATAATCTGATTTCGTTTTTAATAGTTCACATAGGATAATGGCCAAGTTCGCTAAAATTATATTCAAACGAACTAAATTTTAAACAAAAAAAGCCAAAGCTCTTCAGCTTTGGCTTAGTAAACTAATAAAACCAAGTATTAGTGTCATTGGAGTTAGCTATAACAAATGAACTAATGTTTTTAGTGTTAACTATGTTTTAATGTAGGCTAATAACCTTTGTTATTTTCCATTGTTTATTTATTTGTTTCCAAATAACTATAAATTTACTTGGAACTGATTTTTCGTTAGGTTCTTGATTATTGTAAAATTTATGGTAACCAATTTCTATTGCCCCATAATTTTTTATAGGATATACTTCAATGCTTCCTTGTATTAAAGTTCTAGTTACTTTACCACAAATATTTTTTTCTAAAGATTTTAAAATAGCACTTTTAGAAGTAGATAAACCTCCTTTGTCGTGAAAAAACTCTAAATTTTCATGATAAATACTTGCTTGTGTTTTTATATCACAGGTATTGTATGCGTTGAAGTAAATGCTATCCATTTTTACAATTTGATTGTGTATCTCAATATCAGCAGGTTTGTAATTAGGGATTTCATGTACTTGTCCGTTTGTTATCCAAGAGAATAATAGCGCATACAACAGTGTTATAAGCTTTATAAAAAAGTTTCCTTTAAAAAAGAAGTCAAAAAAAGCATCCATAGTTTTGGTGTTTTTATAGTTGATTAGGTGCTTTAATTAATGAGCTGAAATACTCCCTCCAGAGGATATTTTTCTATTTAGTATTTCAGGATTTCCTTTATAATCAATATCACCACCACTGCTAGCACGTGCGTCAATACTCTTTGAAGCGAATACATCAATATTTGCACCACTGCTTGCTTTTGCTGTAACAATTTCACTTTCTAATTCGTATGCTTTGGCTGAACTACCACTACTAACACTTCCTGAGTATTCAGTGGCTGAACCTGAAATTTTTAAATCGGAACCACTAGAAGAACTAGAGGTTAAATTAGTTGTTTTGATTCGTAATTTCATGTTCGCTCCACTACTTGTATTTGCTTCAAAATTAGGTGAAGTTAGCGTGTTTTCTATTGTAACATTACTACCACTACTAGCTGTAATAGCTTCAATTGATTTGGTAGTAATGTATATTTTTTTAGATTTTGCTCTTCCTATTTGTTTATCAGTATATATTTTTAAAGTTCCATTTTGAACTTCTGTTTTAATAATACTTAGTAAATTTTCATCTGCTTCTATAGTAATAGAAGCTTTATTACCTTGAGTAATATATACATCTAAACCATTACTGGTTTTTATCTTTGTGTAATCATCGTTTACTTTTCGTTTTTGTTCGATTACATTTCTATTACCAGTAACTCCATTTAGTCCGTTAATAAAGCATGAAGTTGTTAATGTAGCTAAGAATAATAACACGCTTAATTTTAAAATAGTTCTCATAGTGTTTAGTTTAATCAGTATTTATAGTTTGCTAGATTTCCTTAAAGAAGTAAGATTAAAAATCTGTTTTCACTTCATTAGCATTCAGCTTAAGGGTGTCTTTTTTGTCATCATGGTTTACAGTACTATCGATGGTGTCTTTTTTGTTATCATGATATACATTACTATCGTTATCAGTTTCATTACCACAATCAGTACACTCAAAGCCTTTCGAAGTCATTTTGTAATGATGATTAGCCATGTCTTGATCGTAAATATTTTCAGTGTTTTTTATGTTATCTAAAAATTTACGAGACGATCCTTCAAAATATACTGTTGTACCTTCAGGAACAAAAATTGTAGCTTTAATTTCCTCATCTTTCCATATGTTTTTATAATCACTTAAAAAGAATGCATCAAAGACAATAGTGTTGTTTGCTGTTTTAAAGTTATATTGAATAGCTTCAGCATTATCATTTGCATTATTACGTTTTCTACCTTTAGATGTCTTTTTGATTTCGATATATGCATTACTTGTTTCGCTTTTACGAACATCAATATTTATATCGTTAGAATACTTCATTTCTGCATCGTTAACTGTAACATTTATTGAATTGCTTCTGTTACGTAAGTTGTGGTTGTAATGAATGTTATCATCGTTAACTACTCTAATTTTTAACGGCTCTTCTTTTATATAAGTAATACTATGTTTACTTACATCTGCACCATTATAAGCATGAGTTGTAACATATTCTATACCTGAAAAAGCAATAGCTAATAATGAAACTAACCAAACGCCTAATAGTGTTAGAATAGCAGGTGTACTTAATTTTTTAACATTAGGTGATAGTATTCTTAAGCCTAAAATGAATAATACAATAAATGGTATACCAACTAAGATAAATAAGAAAATAGATAGTAACCAGCTTGGTAAGGTAGCGTCATAGAAAAATGGAGGATAATGAACAAATTCATTGTCTACATTTAAAAACTCTAAACTTCCTATCGAGAACACACCTAGTAATAAAGATATAATAGTTATACCTGCTATAAAGATTAATAGAACTCCCATAAATTTACCAAACACCTTAAATAGTGTCAATAAAATTTTACCCATTGTGTCTATAAAATCTTGAAACCCAGATTTGGTTTGAGCACGTAATTTCTCATAATCTGCACTCGTAATTTTGTCAGTTATTTCATTCGCACCATCTTTTAATTTGGTTGATAAGGTTTCAAACTCGTTACGAATTTTTTTTTCAATATTATCATTATTTACCGCTTCACCTTCCATCTGTAATTTCTCAGAGGTTGTTCTTGCTTCGGGTAATAAAATCCATAGAATAATATACGCTAAAGGAGAAAAACCAGAGGCAACTAAAACAATAAAAGCGATTCTAATCCAAATAACATCGATATTAAAATAATGTGCGATACCCGAACAAACACCACCTAAAAATTTATCGCCACCATCTCTAAATAATTTTTTAGATGATCGGCTTCTTTTCTGAGTATTGTATGAAGAGCCTTCGTTGTAACCTTCTTCTGCTTCAGCATAATCTTCAGGTTGCCCCATAATAGCAATTACTTCCTCTATATCGTTTTCATTTATTACTTGACGAGCATCCGTAATTCTTTCAGATAGTAATTCGCTAATACGAGCTTCTATGTCTGAAATAATTTCGTTTTTTCCTTGAGGATCATCGCTTAAAGAACGTCCAACGGCTTCTAAGTAGCGTTTTAATTTTTGATAAGCAATTTCATCTATATGAAAGAAGAATCCACCTAAGTTTATGTTTATTGTCTTATTCATCGTTAGTTGATTTTGTACTTGTTACTAGGTTTACTGCGTTTACTAAATTACTCCATGTTTTGTTTAGTTCTTTTAAGAACATTCCACCATTTTCTGTTAAAACATAATATTTTCTTGGTGGCCCTGAGGTTGATTCTTCCCATCTATAGCTTAGTAGTCCTGCGTTTTTTAAGCGGGTTAGTAGCGGATAAATAGTTCCTTCAACCACAATCATTTCTGCGCCTTTTAATGTTGAAAGTATTTCAGAAGTATAAGCATCACCATTTTGTAAAATTGATAAGATGCAATATTCTAAAACACCTTTACGCATCTGTGCTTTTGTGTTTTCTATCTTCATATAATGCGGTTTATGAGGTTATTTTATAAAATTAATTGTAAAAGGATATTTATAGCTTTCTCCTTTATTGGCTTTCATTGCAGCTATAATAATTAAGGCTATTTTAATAAGGGAAATAACACTTACTAAAGAGGCAATGCCAATAAAACCAAAAAGACCATTGTATGAATGATGACCTCCAAAGTCAACATCTATTCCATTAAAAATATTTAAAAAGCTTCTGAAGAAGAATGAGAAAAATGAAGC
>CBDTZS010000210.1:0-5037 GCA_965364955.1 uncultured Tenacibaculum sp.
TAAACGATGTCCCTTTAACTTTGTAAACGATGTGCCTTTACCGTACCTAATTACAGCTAACGTTCAGTATAAGAAACGTAGGGCAGGTGATAAGCACTATCGTTTCGGTTTATTACTTAGCTAAATATAAATATTTTGCTTTTATCTTTTCTAATATAAACGCCAAATTTTATATTTAGCGGACTTTGTAAATACTCACAGACCTTTCGGTTTAACACAAACGCCCTATGTTTTTTATACGGTGTTGTACAATGTTTTTTTATTCAGTTTTGTAATGTAATAATCCTTTTTCGTAAAGGATATTTTTAAATTCTTTTGAATGACAATTTACTTTTTCAGTTGATATTCCACTTCCAATTCCGTAAATAAATGGTCCAGGTCTATTACTCCAACCTTTCCCAAATTCTCTTGGTTCATATCCAGCAATTCTTCCGCTTATTAAAATTCGATTTTCAGAAGTCATTTTCTCAACAGTTAAGTCAACGCAAGGATATATTTTATTTTCACTCAAATATACTTTTTCAGCTATTAATTCAATCACATTATTTTTTCCAATCGCAATTGTTTTTTCAGTTAAACACCACTCGAATTCAAAGTCATTTGGAAGTTCAGTTCCAGAATGTAATTCCGCATAAGTTTTTAATTCAGAAAGTGTCTTTTCAATATGTTTTTTGAATTCTATTTGCGTCATTTCTCAAATGTTGTACAACTTATTTATATACTGAGTTTTTGTGCTTTTATCGCATCATATTGGAAGGATATACTGATGTTTAGTCTTTCTATACCAATAAATTATTAGGAAAAAGACCAACCAAGAGAGAAAGGGTATCGTAAATCAATTAACTAACGTTGTTTTTGTAACCATTGTCTAATTTCTTTTCTTAAAGATACTTCTGGTTTTGGTAAAGGAATTGTTTTACCAAACTGTTTACCTCTCTTAAACTTCGAAAATGTAATTTTATGTTGCTTCCAAGCTTCAGGATACAAGTCTAAAAATTTATTAAAAAAACTTTGCTCATTTATTGTTCCTTCTACTTTAGTAAGTACGTGTTTGAATTTCTCTTCTTGTTCTAGAATCATTAATTTTTATTTTTATGTGAAATAATTTTTTGCATTTGCTTAACACTAACTGTACTTCCGTCGTGGCTCCATCCTGGTGGTCCGAAAATATACATAAACTTATGTATCCAATTGCTAGATTTTTTTGTGTCGTTTAAAATATCTTTATATTCATGAGTTAGTATCACCCAAGGATTGTATGAATCAGGAGCATGAGTTACACCATATTCAATATCAATTTCTTCATCTAACTCTTTCCATGTTCCAAAAATTCTATCAAAAATATTTAAAAACCCACCATGATTTTTATCCATATACTCTATGTTCTTTGCGTGGTGTACTTGATGCATTGTGTGCGTATTAAAAAGAACATCAATAAACTTAAGTTTCGGAATATAAACTGAATGTAATTGAAATTGCCATAAAGCTTCAATTCCTAAACAAACAACAACCATTTCTGGAGGAAAACCAATTGCAGGAAGCCACATGTAAAAAAAAGGCTTATATAAAATGGTAAACCAACCGTTACGAACAGCAGTTCCTAAGTTGAAATTATTTGATGAATGATGTACGATGTGCGCTGCCCATAGAAAACGAACCATATGATTTTGTCGGTGGAACCAATAATAGCTAAAATCGTCTAGTAACTGACAGATAATCCAAATATACCAAGCGTACCCAAAAGATTCCCATCCCATAATATTTATGCGAATTCCATTTGTTATAGGGTTAAAAACTTCATAGATATAGTTGAAAATAATAATTGCTGAAATCGTTTTTATTAAAGGCGCAATAATCGCAGAACCAATCCCCATTGTTAAGCTAGAGCCTAAATCTTTCCAATTGTAAAGTTCTTTTTTATTATGAGTTTTGCTGTAGGTAAGTTCTAGTAATATGAGTCCTAAAAAACAAGGGACACCATATACTAAAGGGTTTGTAAAATTCATTCTCTTTCTTTTTTAGGGCTCAAGATAGTAATCTACTTTGAGTTTAATAAAACATATTTCATTGCTTTTGCTTTTAGTAAGCATTCTTCGTATTCTTTTTCGGGAATAGACTTTGCTGTAATAGCTCCTCCAACGGAATATGAAACATATTTTTCATCAGCGTTATACAAAATACTTCGAATAACGACATTAAAATCGAAGTTGCCATTAGGTGTAAAATAACCAACGGTTCCTGAGTATAATCCGCGTTTGGTTTCTTCTAATTCTTCAATTATTTTCATTGCTGAAATTTTCGGAGCTCCAGTCATACTTCCCATCGGAAAAGTATCTTTAAGAACATCAACAGGATGTGTTGTTGGTTCGATCTCTGAAACGATAGTCGAAATCATTTGATGTACTTGTTTAAAAGAATGGACTTTACAAAGTTGTTCAACCTGAACACTTCCTTTTTTGGCGGTCTTTGATAAATCGTTACGAACCAAGTCAACAATCATAATGTTTTCTGATCGTTCTTTTTCATCACGAGCTAAATCGAACGCAATTTTATCATCTTCAATTTTATTAATTAAACGTTTTGCAGTTCCTTTTATCGGTTGCGAAATGATTTTAGTACCATCTTTTTTTATATATCTTTCAGGTGTTGCAGATAGTAAATATAGATTTTCATGTCTAAAAAAAGTAGCGAAAGGTGGTTCTGATATATCGTTTAAATGAGCATAAATTTGATAAGGATCAATACTTGTATTTTCAGCATAAAATTCTTGACAAAAATTAGCTTCATAAATATCACCTCTATGAATATGTTCTAAAACTTTAGAAACTTTTTGGTGGTATTCATCTTTATGAATACGAAGTTTAATTTTAATGTTTTTTTCTTCGGATGTTTTATTGCAATCTATTTTGTTGTTAGGGTTTATCGCTATAATATCTTCGAAATCTTCTTCTAATTCATCATCAATCATTTGTAAATAATGGAATTCGACAGTGTTTCCTTTGATGAAAATTAATTTTTGAGGTTGAAAAAAATATAAATCAGGAAAATTAAGTCCATCAAAATTAGTTGAATTTAGTTTTTCAACATCGTTTTTCACATCGTAAGAGATATAGCCAAAAAGATAATCTTTGGTGTATGATTGGTATTCTTTTAATTTATCAAAAGCATTGTGATAATCCGTTTTTATAGAAGTAAATTCTTCCGCAGCCAAACAACAATCAAAAGAACTATAATTTTGCTCATAATTATTTGAATCTAACCAAATAGCAGTTTCAAATTGTTTAGACCATACAAACATTTTTTGTTTAAATATTTTTGGGTCATCTATTTCAAAATTACGTTGGGTTCTTTTAGACATCGTACAAAAATAAGAAACCCGATAGGAATAACGCTATCGGGTTTTGGTTTTATGAAAAATAGAGGTTATTCTTTTTTCTCTATGTTTTCTTCAATTTTCTTAATTACTTTTTTTTCTTGATTTTTCACGTTCTCATCAGTAGTCTCTTCTACTTTTTGTTTTACTTGCTGAAGAGTACCTTCGATAGTTTCAGTATCAGAAACTGTTTTTTCATTTTCGGTTGTTGAAGTTACAATGGTTGCTTTCGCTTGTTCATCATTTGTAGCTTCCATTTTAACTTCTTTTTTTATCATGGTAGCATGATCATGACCATCATTGTCAGTATGAGCCGAATGCCCACCTAAAATAGGTGCGATTACTAAACCAATTAAACAAGTTAATTTTATTAAAATATTCATTGAAGGACCAGATGTGTCTTTAAAAGGATCTCCAACAGTATCACCAGTTACGGCAGCTTTATGAGCTTCAGAGCCTTTATAGGTCATTTCTCCGTTGATTTCTACACCAGCTTCAAAAGATTTCTTAGCGTTATCCCAAGCACCACCAGCATTGTTTTGGAAAATTGCCCAAAGCACACCAGAAACAGTAACACCAGCCATATAACCACCAAGCATTTCAGCAATTGCTAAATTATCCATTCCAAAAATCATTGGAACAAAAGCAATGATTAATGGAAATCCGATGGTTAATAAACCAGGTAATATCATTTCTCTTAAAGATGCTTCTGTAGAAATAGCAACACATTTATCGTATTCTGGCTTCCCAGTTCCTTCCATTATTCCTGGAATCTCTCTAAACTGACGACGAACCTCTTCTACCATTTCCATAGCAGCCTTACCTACAGCATTCATTGCTAAAGCAGAAAAGACAACTGGTACCATTGCGCCAACAAATAGCATTGCTAAAACTGGAGCCTTAAAAATGTTAATTCCGTCAATTCCTGTAAATGTTACATAGGCAGCAAATAAAGCTAACGATGTTAACGCGGCAGAAGCAATTGCAAAACCTTTACCTGTAGCCGCTGTTGTATTACCTACTGCATCTAAAATGTCTGTACGTTCTCTTACAATTGGCTCTTGTTCACTCATTTCAGCAATACCACCTGCATTGTCAGCAATTGGTCCAAACGCATCAATAGCTAATTGCATGGCAGTTGTTGCCATCATTGCAGAAGCTGCTAATGAAACTCCGTAAAACCCAGCAAATGCATACGATGCCCAAATTGCTCCAGCAAATAATAATACTGAAGGGAATGTAGAAATCATACCTGTTGCTAAACCTGCAATAATATTTGTTCCTGCACCAGTACTCGATTGTTGTACAATTTTTAAGATAGGAGATTTTCCTAACCCTGTATAGTATTCAGTTACTGAAGAAATTACTGCTCCAACGACTAAACCAACTAAAGTTGCATAAAAAACACGCATTGAAGAAATATCTTGTAAACCTTCACCAAAGAATTCCATTTGCATGGTTTCTGGTAACATCCATTTACATAATATGTAACAAGCAATAGCTACTAAGCCAATAGAAATCCAGTTACCAAGATTTAAAGCTCCCATTACTTGCTTTTCTTTAGCGTCATTACTATTGATTTTTACCAACATGGTTCCAATAATAGAAATGATAATTCCGATACCCGCTATTGACATTGGTAATAAAATTGGTCCAATTCCGCC
>CBDTZS010000211.1:0-5037 GCA_965364955.1 uncultured Tenacibaculum sp.
GCCAATTATCCACTTTTAGGTGATGACGATGGTAATAGTAAATATAAACTATATATAAAATTCCCTAATGAGCGCAAAAATTTGCTATCAGGAATGATGAAAATTCTAGGATTATCTTTATTATTTATTGGTATAATTATTGCTGCTTTTTCAGCATCGTTATATCAATTAGTTCGTCAAAAAAAGATATCTGAAATTAAAACTGACTTCATTAATAATATGACACATGAGTTTAAAACACCTATCGCTACAATAAACTTAGCATTAGATGCGATTAAAAACCCAAAAATAATATCAGATGAAGTTAAGGTAAAACGCTATGTTCAAATGATACGTGAAGAGAACAAACGTATGCATGGGCAAGTAGAAAATGTATTACGAATTTCTAGATTAGAAAAAAATCAAATTGAAATTAGTAAGGATGCTACCGATATGCACGACACAATAGAAGAAGCTATTGAACATATTCAATTATTAGTAGATGATAAAAAAGGAAATGTAACTTCTCATTTTGAAGCTATATCTACTGAGGTTCTAGGAAATCAATTCCATTTAACTAACATAATAGTAAACATGTTAGAAAATGCAATAAAATATTCGGAAGACAGCCCGAAAATTGACGTATACACGGAAAGTACAAATAAATACTTTATCTTTAAAATAAAAGATGAGGGAATAGGAATGGGTAGAAATGCTCAAAAATATGTTTTCGATAAATTTTATAGAGAACATAAAGGAAATATACACAATGTAAAAGGTCACGGTCTAGGTTTAGCCTATGTGAAGGAGATTATAGAAAGTCACCAAGGTACCGTTTATGTTGAGAGTGAAAAAGGCAAAGGAAGCTTGTTTACAGTAAAATTACCATTAATATAAAATAAAATAAATGGGAAGCAAAAAAATACTATTAGTAGAAGACGATCCAAATTTCGGAACAGTTCTTAAAGATTATTTAGCATTAAACGATTATAACGTTACACATGCAAAAGATGGGATAGATGGGTTAATCATGTTTAAAAATGGTGACTATGATTTATGTATTTTAGATGTTATGATGCCTCGTAAAGATGGTTTTTCTTTAGCGCAAGACATTCGTGTAACGAACAAAGAAATTCCTATTATTTTCTTAACAGCTAAAACATTAAAAGAAGATGTTTTAAGAGGTTATCAAGTAGGTGGTGATGATTATTTAAATAAACCTTTTGATTCAGAAGTTTTATTACATAAAATAAAAGCTATTTTACAACGTAAAGAAAACGAAAAATCTAGTGAAACTGATGAATTTGAATTCAAAATTGGTGGATTCGATTTCAACTCTAAGCTTCGTCATCTTTCATTTAATGGAGCAGAAGCCCAAAAACTTTCTCCAAAAGAAAGTAAGTTATTAAGAATGTTAGCTATTCACAAGAATGATTTAATGCCTCGTGAATTGGCATTGACTAAAATATGGAGAGATGACAACTATTTTACATCGAGAAGTATGGATGTATATATTGCAAAACTTAGAAAGTATTTAAAAATCGATGAAAATGTTGAGATACTTAACATTCATGGTGAAGGATTTAGACTATTAGAGAAAATATAAAAAATTCAACACTAAAATTTTAATAAAGACTTCCTATCGCTAGGAAGTCTTTTCTTTTTTATAAATTGTAACAATAATTCTATTAAGTCGTCAAATACATATAATCAACAAAACCGAAAAATTTGGAAACAATTTTATCAATAAAAAATCTCGATAAAAAATACGGTAAAGTCCATGCTGTAAACAACCTTTCTTTTGATATTGAAAAAGGAAATGTTTACGGAATTCTAGGGCCCAACGGGAGCGGTAAGTCAACCACTTTAGGTATTATTTTAAACGTAGTAAATGAAACATCGGGAAACTTTAGTTGGTTTGATGGCAAACTATCTACTCATGAAGCGTTAAAAAAAGTAGGAGCAATTATTGAGCGTCCTAACTTTTACCCATACATGACTGCCACTCAAAATTTACAGTTAATATGTAAAATTAAAGGCGTTTCATTCGATAAAATTGATGAAAAATTAAAAATTGTAAATCTTTACGAAAGAAAAGACAGTAAGTTTAAAACCTTTTCTTTAGGAATGAAACAACGTTTAGCAATTGCTTCAGCATTGTTAAATGACCCTGAAATATTAATTTTAGATGAGCCAACAAATGGGTTAGACCCTCAAGGAATTCATGAAATTCGTAAGATAATTAAAGATATTTCAAAAAACGGTACTACAATTTTATTAGCATCTCACTTGCTTGACGAAGTCGAAAAAGTTTGTTCTCATGTTCTAATTATTAGAAATGGAATAAAGTTATATAGTGGTAGAGTTGATAACATGGTTGTTTCAAACGGTGTTATAGAAGTCAAAACAGATTCCGATATAGAAAAATTAGTAAATATTTTAAAGAATCATTACGAAATTGCTTCAGTTAATGTTGAAGGAGATTTAGTTACTGCTCGCTTAGAAAATGAAATTCCTGCTTCAGAATTAAATAAATACCTATACGAAAACGGAGTAATTGTATCACATCTGGTTAAACGTAAACTTAGCTTAGAGCAACAATTTTTAGACTTAACAAACAACAACTAATTCAACTACCATGTTTCGACTTTTAAATATAGAATTCCATAAATTAAAACACAATAGAGCTAGTAAAGTTCTTTCAATAATATATTTCACCTTACTAACATCGGTAGCCTTAATTGCTGCTATTAAGTTTGATATAGGCCCTATTAAGTTTCATTTAGCCGATCAAGGTATTTTTAACTTTCCTTACATCTGGCACTTTAATACTTATACTGCTTCTATCTTTAAATTTTTCTTATTACTAGTTATTGTTTCAATGATGGCCAATGAGTATAGTAATAAAACTCTTAAACAGAATTTAATTGACGGATTGAGTAAAAAAGAATTCATTCTATCTAAATTTTACACGGTAGTAATGTTTGCTTTTATATCAACTGTTTTTGTTTTTTTTGTTTCTTTAATTTTGGGCTTAATTTATTCTGATTTTAATGAATTTTCAATTATAACTTCAGACTTAGAATATCTTTTTGCTTTTTTTATAAAACTGATAGGATTTTTCTCTTTTGGTTTATTCTTAGGTGTTTTAATAAAACGATCTGCTTTTGCTATAGGTGCAATGATTATTTGGTATTTATTAGAGTGGCTATTTTTCGGGATATTAGGTTGGAAAATTGTATCTAGTTGGGAAATTGCTCAAAATATTAAAGATTTTTTCCCTTTAGAATCAATGCAAAACTTAATAATAGAACCAGGTTCAAGACTCGGGGCTGTAAAATCTATTGCCAGTCAAATAGGAGAAAACTTCACCAAAGATTACTCCGTAAGCATTGTTAATATTATTATTGTATTAGTTTGGACTTTAATTTTTATATATGCTTCGTATTTTTTGTTAAAAAAACGAGATTTATAGAGGGTTTTAAGTAGTTTAGCTGTTGCTATATTAGCAAGAAATTACTTTTAATAATGAAGAAATCACTATTACTCCTTATTTTACTTATCTCTTTTTCAACATATAGTCAAAAAGAAGCTAATTTTTGGTATTTTGGTAACAACGCTGCTTTAGATTTTAACTCTGGAACTCCAATTCCGGTAGGCAATAGTCAGCTAAATACTCTTGAAGGCTGCTCTTCTTTTTCTAATTCGAACGGTGAATTATTATTTTATGTAGGAGCCCCTAGTCCCATTGCAAGAAATTTAACTATATGGAATAAAGATAATAATCCAATGCCTTTTTCTGATGTAACCAATGGAGGTCAAACATTAAAAGGAGATTCTTCTAGTTCTCAATCAGCATTAACAATCCCAGCTCCAAAAAAAAATGATATTTATTATCTTTTTACCGTAGGTGCAGGTGGTATAGACCCAGGTTTTTGGTACTACACAGTTGACATGACTAAAGATGGCGGCTTGGGAGATATTACAAACGGCCCAGTAGAATTACATACACCTGTTTTAAAAGGTGAATGGAGTGAAAAAATCACTGCTGTTAGAGCGGACGCTTGTAATACTTTTTGGGTAATTTCTTTTGCAGCAAATAATACTTTTTTTGCGTATAAAGTTGACGAAAATGGTGTAGATGTTAATAACCCAGTCATTTCAAATATTAATGGGCTATTTACTAGGGATCCTAGAGGATATTTAAAAGTTTCTCCTGACGGAACTAAGCTTGTATTAGCAAACATGAGCGATGCTACTTTTCTATTTAATTTTAATGACGTTACAGGTGAGGTTACAAACTATAACAATCAAACTACACCTCAATTATTAAATACTAATTCTGAAAATGCATATGGTGTTGAGTTCTCTACTTCGAGCAGAAGGCTGTATGTTTCAACAGGCGGATTCAGCGGCGCTAATGAGAGCCTTTTTCAGTTTGATGTTACAAAACCAACATTAGCAGAAGTTAATAGCTCTAGATATACAGTTCATTCATATTTTAATACAAGAGGAGCCTTGCAACTAGGGCCAGATAATAAAATTTATTGGACAAGTGATAAAAGTAACAAAATTAGCGTTATTAATAAACCTGAAGAATTAGGAGCTGCCTGTGACTATTCTCATCAAACAGTCGATTTAGGTGGAGCAACAGCAACTCAAGGGCTGCCTCCGTTTTTATCTTCTTTATTGCTTCCTATTAAAATTACAGATACAGCCACAGGGCAAATTCTTAATAATCAAACTGAACAAAGTTGTATAGGAGAATCTTTAACAGTAACTCCAGAAAATGTTACAGCTCAACCCGGGTCTGTCGTAAAATATGAATGGTTTTTTAATAATAGTTCCATCTCAAATACTAACAATCTAAATCTAATCAATTTGGCTCCTTCAAACACAGGAGACTATAAATTAAAAGTATTACTTACAGATATTTGCGGAAACACGACTACTTTAGAAGGTGTTTTTAAGTTAGAAGTATACGAAGCAACAGTTGCCACCCAACCAACTAATATTTTATTTTGTGATGTTGACAACGATGGTTTCAATATTTTTGAT
>CBDTZS010000212.1:0-5009 GCA_965364955.1 uncultured Tenacibaculum sp.
TTTTTATATTTTATAAATTATATAACAGAAATATGAGTACAAATCTTGAGAGTCTTTTTAAAGACAAAGTGCTAGGTCATCCAGCAGGACTATTCGTTTTATTTTTCACAGAAATGTGGGAACGTTTTTCGTATTACGGAATGCGCGCATTATTAGTATTATTCTTTACAGCATCATTATTAGATGAGGGTTGGGGTTGGCCAAGAGAATGGGCATTTGCTATTTTCGGAACCTATACTTCCTTAGTATACTTATCAACCATGGTTGGGGGCTATTTTGCTGATAATGTAATAGGAATAAGAAAAGCTGTAGTTGTAGGTGCTTTGTTTATGACTTTAGGGCATGCTTGTATGGCCGCAGAAACACCGTTTTTTATCTATTTAGGCTTAGGTTTATTAGTCATTGGAAGTGGTTTTTTTAAACCAAACATGACTTCTATTATTTCTGAAATGTATGCAGAGAAGCCAGAAAAGAAAGATGGTGCTTATACTATTTTTTATATGGGTGTAAATGCAGGGGCTTTCTTAGGAATTCTTTTATGTGGTTACTTAGGAGAAAAAATTGGATGGTCTTGGGGATTTGGAGTAGCTGGTATCTTTATGTTATTTGGGCTATTACAATTCTGGTATGCACAAGGTATTTTTGGTGATATTGGTTTAGCTCCAGAAGACAAAGACGAAGATGTTATTGATACTTTAATTAATGACGAAAAAACTTCAACTGATGATGGGCAAAGAAATCCTTTTACGAGTTTTCAAAAAGGGCTAATTGCTGTTTCTTCTTTATTAGGTTTACTATGGATTTTTAATGATCCTATTTCAAAAATATCTGAGGGGAAATATAATCTTTTTCCGTTTGAAGTAGCTGGAGTAACAGGGTCTACCATTGCAATAATTACAGCATTTATTTTATTTATTGCATTATTAGTAATTAGAATTCCAAAATACACTCCTGTTTTAAGAGATAGAATGTTAGCAGTAATGTTCTTTGCTTTTATTACTATTTTCTTTTGGGCAATTTTTGAGCAATCTCCAAGTTCTCTAACGATTTTTGCTAGAGATTATACTGATCGAGTTTTAGAAGGAAGTGCGGGTCTTATTTTTAAAATAGTAAACTCATTAATGACATTGATTCCTTTAGGAATAATTACCTGGGTACTATACTTACTATTTCAAAAAACATTTGCTAAATATAAATGGTCTAATATGTTTTTAGCGCTAAGTTTCTTGATTATTTGGGTAATTGCAATCGGAATGTTGTATGCCGAATTTCAAAAGGATACAACAGAAATTCCAGCTTCTTGGTTCTCTGTTTTAAACTCATTATACATTATTGCATTAGCTCCATTATTCTCTAAATGGTGGGAAAGTAAATACAATCCGAACGCAAATATGAAATGGGCAATCGGAATGGGGTTTTTAGGTTTAGGTATGGCAGTAATAGCTATTGGAGCAGGAGATATTGAACCAGGAGCCAAAACAGCATCAGTAAGTGTTATTTGGTTAGTTTTAGTGTATCTTTTCCATACAATGGGAGAATTATGTGTTTCACCAGTAGCACTTTCGTACGTGTCTAAATTAGTACCAGGACGTATGATTGCTTTTATGTTTGGTGTTTGGTATTTAGCAGTAGCAATCGGGATGAAGTTAGCGGGTGTTTTTGCTGAGTCTTCTGAAGCAATTGCACAAGAACAAGGAGTAAGTAGCTTCTTTTGGTTATTAACGATTGTTTCTTTCGGGTTAGCAGTGTTATCAGCAGCGCTATATCCTGTAATTAAAAAATTAATGCATGGGGTGAAATAACCCTAAATAAAAGTTAAAATAACTTTACAGCCTGTCAATTATTAATAATTGACAGGTTTTTTTGTAAATTTGGAATACTTATTGAGACTTAAGAGATATGAAGAAA
The DNA here is from genome assembly GCA_965364955.1 of uncultured Tenacibaculum sp. GTDB lineage: Bacteria > Bacteroidota > Bacteroidia > Flavobacteriales > Flavobacteriaceae > Polaribacter. Next base: position 1,909 of record CBDTZS010000212.1, read on the forward strand.
TTAATTTTAGTAGCAGTTTTAGCATTTATTTCAGTTGGAGTAAAGGCACAAGAAGAAGTTAATTGGTTAACTTTTGAAGAAGCGATAGAAAAAAACAAAGAGACTCCAAAACCTATTTTAGTCGATTTGTATACCGATTGGTGTGGTTGGTGTAAAAAAATGGATAAAACCACGTATAAGAATGATGTTATCGTTAAGTATATTAACGATAATTATTATGCTGTAAAAATGGACGGAGAAGGGAAAGAGGATATTACATTTAATGGTAAAACATTTAAGTTTGTACAACAAGGGAAAAGTAAATACCATGAATTAGCAGCAGCCATTATGAAAGGGAAAATGAGTTATCCTTCTACTGCTTTTTTTGATTTAGAGGGAAAGCTAATCCAAACAGTTCCTGGTTATTTGGCCGAAAAGAAGTTTGAGAAAGTTTTAGCTTTTTTTACAAAAGACAATTATAAAACTACGAAGTGGTCAGAGTTTCAAAAGAATTTTAAAGGCTCAATGTAAGAAGCTTTTATTGATAATAAATGCTCCGTTTCGCCCTGTGTAGTGAAACGGAATTTTTTGTTTTCTACAAGTAGTTTCCCATCTATTTATATAGCTTTTGTAATTACTTCCGTCGGCAATTACTTGTTTAGGTTGTAAGATGTTTATCAGCCGAATTAAATTAATTTTAGGGGAATGCTGTAAAATTATTATTGGGTTTTTAAGCGTTATATTATAAGCACCTAAACTGTCTATTAGTAAAATTACATCTGAATTAAATTTAATAATATTAGGTGTTCTATCTAAAAAAATACTTTCTACATTTTCACTTATTCGATATCCTTTTATGGTTCTTTCGGTAGCTAGTTTTGAACTGTCTAGATTATGTAAAAGCTGTAACTCATTTCCTCTTCTTAAGCCTAGTAAGTTTTTTCTACTTTTATGAAAAACAATAATTTCTTGTTTTGTCTGTTTGTTACTTTCTTCAATAATGAAAGAAGTTTGTAGTATAACTATCGATATAAGTAATAATATAAGCTGCTTTGCTTTTTTGAGAACAATTAATTGATAAGTGAATACAATTATAAAATACCAAATGATCATTTCGTAAAATGACATTGAGATTTCTTTAAATAAAAAATCTTCTTGCTTAGAAACCCAATCCACAGTTTTATTCATTAATGAAATAATAAATCCATATAAATCGACTAATACTTGCGGAAGTAAATTTAAAAGAGCTAGTAGTATAACTACGATTCCACCGATTAAAATCCCTCCTAAGAAAGGAATGATTATTAGATTAGATAAAATGAATAAACCTGGGAATTGATGAAAGTAATACAAACTGATGGGTAATATTCCTGCTTGTGCTGCTACTGAAACAGTGAGTAAACTCCATAATTTGTCGAGTAGCAGCAACTTTGGCTTCCATAAATTATAAAGTAGCGGTTGCACCCAGATAATTCCGAATACAGCTAAGTAACTTAATTGAAAACCAACGTCAAATAGAAATAAAGGTTTGATTAATAATAAGAATAACATTGAGCTTATTAAAGAGTATTCAACGATTCTTTTCTTTTTAAATGATTCGCCAATAGCAACAAAAGTAAACATGGTAACGGCTCTAACTACAGATGCAGATAAGCCAGCGATGAAGGCAAACATCCATAGTAAGATAATAATAAGTATCGTTTTGATAAATGTACCATATTTCAATTTCTCTATTGGAGTAAAGAGATACGTTAGAATTAATAGAATAATACCGATATGCAGTCCAGAAATTGCTAAGATGTGTATTGCGCCAGCATTTGTGTAACTTTCAATAAGGCTTTTCGAAATATCTTGTCGTTGCCCTAATAACAACGCATTAATTACTGAAAGCTCATTTTTACTTAAATTATATTTTTTTAATGAAGTTTGAATGTTATTCCTAAACTGTGCAGATAAGCCATAAACAGAAGTAGAACCTTTTTCTAATTTCTTATAATCTTGACGATCAATAAAAACTTGATGATAAATATATTGCTTCGCTAAATAGTTTTTGTAATCAAACTGATGTGGATTTAGAGGGGGAATTAAATTTTTAAATTCAGAGGTTATAATAATTCGATCATCAACCTTTAGCGATATTGATGTGCTGTCTTTTTTAAGGTTTACTAAAACGTTTCCAATAGTTTTTTTAGTGTCAATCTGAATTACATTGGCAATAAATTTATGATAGTAATTTCCGGGTTTTAAAATTTTATTTACAGTTAGTGTTATGACAAAATTTTTAGAGATATGCTGTTGATAATAATTAGAGTAATTTTTAGGGTTATGTATAAATGTGGTAGAAATTCCAACTACTATAAATAATACTAGCGTGATTATAGAAAATATTTTACGTGCACCGCTTCCCTTTGAAATATATAAAGAGACTAGAGTTAACAGAAATAAAACAGCTAGATAAATAAAGTTATAGTTCCATATATTTGTGTAAAACTGTATAAGAATGCCAATTATTATACAGATAAGAAAATGAAAAGGTAAGTATTCAAGCAATTTTTTCATAACCCATTAAAGTTATGGAAAATAATTTTAATGGGTTATCGTTGAACCCATAAGCGTTTATAGCTCAAGGGTATTATTTACACTTATTTTACATTTCATTTAGTTAATCACCTCGTAATATACTTGTAGTGTTTAATATTAAAACATTGAATTGTAAAAATAAGAATAAGCATTGTCGGAATTTTAGTAATGAGAATACGTTTTGTTGTTGCTGGCTTTGTAAATTAAAGTGAAGTAAAAAAAGAATGTTTGGTTGCTGTAAAAACTACCCGATTAAGTAACGAAAACTTAAAATATGCTCCTGAAAAAAACTTAATTATTTTGTAAGGGGAGCAAAAAATAGAACGATTATAAAAAGTAAATTAAGTAAAGCAAAAACATTAGAAGATGTTATTGAACATTTTCCTTCTAATTGGATTGGCGAATATGTTTTGGTAGAAATATCAAAAATAACCAAAAAAGGAAAAAGTATAGAACTAGGAGAGAATGTGAATTTAGCAGCTAAACAACAAGTACTATTTAAAAATGCAAATATAGGGGAAGATGTAGTTGTTAGAGTTGTT
>CBDTZS010000213.1:0-4973 GCA_965364955.1 uncultured Tenacibaculum sp.
AAACTTTTGGAATGGTAAGCTTATTATCTATTCTCCCTTTCGGAACTTTTTTTGTAGGGAAGTATTTAAAGGAATAAACACCTTAATGTTTTTTTGATGTTTTAAAAAAAATAGCACTAATACAAGAGAAAACAAAAAATAAATTTATTTTTGTGATTAAATCTAGTTTTAATAATAATTAAAAAAAAACAAAAATGAAAAAAATTAGTTTAATAATAATGTTTCTTGTGAGCACTAGTTTAGTAGAAGGAAAAGATTTAACGGTTAATGACGATTGTATGCATGAGGCATGGAATTTTGGGACGGAATTCGGGTATAATGAACAGTCTGAATGGTATTACACAGATGCATATTTTAATAAAATGTGTAATGATGATGGTTCTTTTAAGAGTGATATATATAATTAATAAAAAGAGAGAATCTAATTAGATTCTCTCTTTTTTAATAAATATGAAAATGAGATTTTTATTAATAATTATATTGTTAATGAATTTATCTGTTATAAGTCAGGTAAAGAAGGGTGTTGTAGAATATAAGAAAACTTTTACTAGAAAAGTTTTTTCAGAAAATGACAAAAAAAGATCAAACAGAAAATTTTCCAAATTTGAAGACTATATAATTAAAGCTCAAGATAAATTGGTTTTTAAATTATCTTTTTCAAATAGAGAAAGTCAATTCAAAGTAGAAAGTCAAATACATATTGAAGATAATAATTTTTTTGAAATGGCCGTAGGTCCAGATGGAGAAGGTTTTTTTTATAATTCAATGAGTGATAGAACTAGAAAACTTAGTGCTTTTGGAGAATTATTTTTGATTTCTAAACAAAAATATGATTGGTCTGTTACTAATGAAGTGAAAATGATAGGAAAGTATAAATGTTATAAAGCTTTATTAATTGAAAAGTATAAAACAAGAAGAGGTCTAAAAGATGTGCTAATAACAGCTTGGTTTGCTCCTGAAATTAATGTGCCATTTGGACCTATTGGTTATTCTGGATTGCCAGGTCTTATTTTAGAGCTACATAAACATAGATTGAAATATTACGCCACAAAAATAAATTTAAAACCTAAAAAGAAGATTGTTATTGAAAAACCGATTGAAGGCAAAAAAATTACAAATGAAGGGTTTAACGAGTTTTTTAGCCAATCGATAAAGAAATACAAACGTAAATAATTTTTTTAAAAAAAGATTGTAGCAAAATTTTTGAGCTTCCAAGAATAATTTTATGTTCAGAATTTGATGTTTATAGTTGATGTATTTATAAAAAGAATATTTAGATAGAGTCAATCCCAATTACCCAGTAATATTAATATTACTGGGTTTTGTATATAAGGATAGATGAAATTGTAAAAGGTATTGGATTTTAATCCATAGTTTTACTTTAAAAAAAATGAAAAAGATTTACTTACTATTTTTTATTGTACTCTTCACTACGCTACTTTCAGCTCAAAACAGTTTACAAGGTAAAGTGTTTTATGCAGTTTTATTAAAACCATTTACTAAGCAACAAGTAGATTCTCTATTTAAAAAAGTAAATAGACCAAAATTGACACATTCATATGTCAGAAAAATGTTGATGAATAGTAAAGATGTTACCAGTGTTTTAGAATTCTCTAAAAGGGAATCGTTGTACCAAGTTGAAGATAAAATGAAAAGCGAAGCTAAAAAAGGTTTAAATATGACATCTTCGGTTGCTGGAGGTAGCAATAAATACTACACAAACTCTGTGAAAAAGGATTACTTTAAACAAGTTAATTCAGGTGAATCTTTAAGGGTCGGTTTATTACAACCCAAATGGACTATAACTCAGGAAACTAAAAAAATAGGAAGTTATGATTGTTTTAAGGCTGTTGCGAAAATAAAAACAAGACAAAACAAACCTTCTCTAGTAGTCATAGCTTGGTTTACACCTATTATACCAGTAAATTTGGACCTAAAGATTATTTTGGGCTCCCTAGGTTAATTTTAGAAGTTTCTTATAAAACGATACGTATAAAGGCAACGAAAATTGTTTTAAATCCATCTAAAAAAGTTGTCATAAAAAAACCAACAGTGGGTAAACGAATGACACATGAAGAATACGCAGAAATGAATAGAAATTTCTTTAAAGGTTTAGGAAGAAAATAAAGATAAAATTTGATGTTGAAAAGAATCGTATTTACGGTGCTGGTTTTTATAACTGGTAGTATTTGTAGTGCCCAAACAGTTGTTTTTAAGGGAGCTGTAAAAGATAGTTTACAAAACCCTTTGTCGTTTACTAATATTATAGCAAAACCAAAAGATGTAACAAAAAACATGAGTTTTGCGATTACCGACGAGCAAGGTCGTTATCGTTTAGAGCTTGCTATAAATAAAGCATACACTATTAGTATAAGTTATTTAGGATACGAAAAAATAGAATTCGAAATAACACCAACAGAAAGTAGTGTTAAAAACTTTTCTTTAATAGAAGCAAAAAATCAGTTAGATGAAGTTGTAATAGAGCTTCCGGTAACGATTAAAGAAAATACCATTATCTATGATACTAAAAGGTTTGTAAACGGAACTGAACGTAAACTTAAAAATGTACTTAAAAAATTACCAGGTGTTGAAGTTGATAAAAATGGAGGGGTAACTGTACAAGGCAAAAAAGTAACACGTTTATTGGTTGATGGTAAAAAATTCTTTGGAGGAGGTACCAAATTAGGAGTAGAAAATATCCCTGCCGATGCTGTTGATAAAGTTGAGGTAATTGACAATTATAATGAAGTGTCATTTTTAAAAGGTCTTATAGATTCTGATGAAATGGCAATGAATATTAAGCTAAAAGAAGATAAGAAAAATTTTATTTTTGGTGATGTAGAAGCTGGTAAGGGTAATCATGATTTTTATAAAACGAATGCGAATCTCTTTTATTATTCACCAAAAACGAATGTAAATTTTATAGGGAATCTTAATAGCGTAGGAGAAAAAACCTTTACGTTTAAAGATTATATGAATTTTCAGGGTGGTGTGAATGCTGTTTTCAATGGTAATTTTAATTGGAAAGGAGGCGATTTTTCACGATTTTTAGAAAATAAAGATGTATTGCAAAGTGTGCAACGTTTTACTGCTTTAAACATCACAAAAACGGTAGCAAGTAAACTTGATATTTCTGGTTACGCTATTTTTTCTCATAGTAACACACAAAATTTTAATGAGAATTCAAACCAATACACTACTTTTTTAGAAGACAAGAAAAGCGAAACAAATTCAAAAAATGTTTTGGCGATAGGAAAGCTAAATATTGAATATGCTCCGAATAAAAGAGAGCAATGGTATGCAAGAACGCAGGTCAAAAAATCGGATATTAACAAAATTAACTCCATTTTTACTACGATAAATAATGAAACAAACAATATTAATACAGCGAGAGAAAATGATACATGGTATGTAAATCAGAATATAGAATGGCATAAAGACCAGTCAGAAAAACATACCTTCTCAACAATAGCAAACTATACGTTCGATAAAAACAATCCAACTACTCTATGGAATGCTTCTCAATCGTTTTTAGATAGAATTAAACCAATTATTCAGCCTTTAAATACTAGTCAGAGTTCATTAAGAATTCAGCAATTAAATCAAACCGAAAAACATTATTTGCACACTGTTTTTAAAGATTTTTGGGTGATAAATAATAACAATCATATTTATACAACGATTGGGAATACGCATCAACAGGAAAAATTTATTAGTAACGATTATCAGTTGTTAGATGATAATACAGAGAATGATTTTTCATTAGACGGATTTAACAATACAACGGTTTTAAAGCACAATGATTTTTTTGCGGGTGTTCATTATAAATTCCGAACAGGAATATTTACTTTTAAACAAGGCACTTACTTACATAATTATAATTGGCGCGTAAATCAGTTAAATTCAATTCAAAAAAATAAATGGGTAGTATTACCTGATTTTCTATTAAAAATAGAGTTTAATAAATCAAAAAAAATACAATTAAACTATAATTTAAAAGCGAATTTTTCAAATGCTTCTAAATTGGCAAATCGTTTTTATTTGCAATCGTATAATTCGGTATTTAAAGGGAATGAGAATCTTGAAAACGAATTGTTTCATACTGCACGTTTACGATATAGTAGGTTTAGTTTATATAGGGGTTTAATGCTTTTTGCAACGGCTAATTATTCAAAAAAAGCAAAAGGTTTTGGAAGTGCCGTGAATTTTGATGGCGTAAATCGTTTTTTAAGTATTGATATGTTAAACGGTCCTAATGAAAATTGGCGTGTAAGAAGTTCGTTAAGAAAGAAAATAAAAAAGATACGATATAATTTAGAAGGAAGTTATAGTAGCTCGAGCTTTAAGCAAAGTATTAACGATAGTTTTGTGACAAACAAAAGTAGTAATTATTCTTTCGATGCAGGTATTGAAACTTTTTTTGAAAATTTTCCAACAATAGAAACGGGTTTTAGAAGAAGTATAGGTAGTTATGTGTCTAGTAATTCAACTTCTAAATTCATAACCAACGAACCGTATGTAAATATTGATTATGATTTCTTAAAAGGATTTGTTTTTAATTTTGATTACACGCATTACAATTATCAAAATAAAGCACAAAATATTAATAATACATACGATGTTGCAAATGCGGTATTATCATACCAAAAAGAAGATAGTCCGTGGTTGTTTAAGTTAACTACTCAGAATTTATTCGACACAACATTTAAGCAAAGTAATAGCTTTTCTGATTATTTAGTATCAGATTCTAAAACCTATGTTATGCCAAGAGTTGTATTATTTAGTATTGGTTATAAGTTGTAAGAAACGAATATGTCTTTTGAAAAAGAAAAACAACGTAATTAATATTCTACAGATTGCTTTACTATGGTCGCAATAACGAATTAAATATTATCCACCACTCACTGGTGGAATAATAGCAATTATATCATTTTCTTTAATAGCAGTTTCGTCGGCTGAATAATTCTCGTTTA
>CBDTZS010000214.1:0-4889 GCA_965364955.1 uncultured Tenacibaculum sp.
ACAAAACTAAAATCGTTTATTAAATGGCATTACTACAATTACTTTTGTACCCTTTGCTATATTGCTTTCATATAAATCTTCAATAACATAACCAACATGGTCATTATATTGTTTTTTAAATATTTCTAAACGTTTTTCTATAGCACCTAAAGCAAATGATTCATGATGCCCACCTTGTCTGCTAGATATTTCTGATGCCTTAGCTCTACCAATTCCATTATCAGTAATAACACATTGTAGTACATTATGCTTAAAAACAAATTCAATCTTAAGTTCCTTTTTACCTGATTTATGCAATAACCCATGTACTAAGGCATTTTCTATAAAAGGTTGAATTAACAAGGAAGGTATATCTAAATTTTCTTTATGATTATAAGTAATGGTATAATTAAAATCATCACCAAAACGAAGTTTTTCTAACTTCAAATACACTTTTAAGAAATTTAACTCTTTTTCAATAGATATAAAGTCTTGATTAGAATAACTCAGAGCATTTCTAATAAGTTCTGCAAACAACACAATATAATCATAAGAGGCTTCTGTATCATTTTTTAATACTAAATCTTGAATAGAATTTAAAGCATTAAAGATAAAATGCGGGTTCATTTGTGAGCGTAATGCTGTTAAATTAATAGCTATTAATTCCTTCTCTAATGATAGTTTTTCTAATTGAATAACTCGCTCTTTCTCCTTGTTTCTTATTTTACTTTTAAAATATAAAATGGTACTTCCAAAAATAAAAGTAGTAATACTTAAAAGAAACCACCAAGTTTTCCAATAAGGCTTGTTTATAAAAAAAGTAAGCTCTTTTATTTTTATATCAGAGATATTATTATTATTATTATCTATAATTGGCTGTACTTGAAAAGTGTAATTCCCTGCTGGTAGACTATTATACTTTACCGAATTCTCCCCCTCATCAGTAATTAACCAGTTGTTATTTAATCCTTTTAATCGATATTTATATCTCCCCTTGTAGTTATATAAAAATCCATTAACATTAAAACCTATTTTTATCGTATTTTGATCATACTCTAATTTGTAATTAGACGTAATTACGGTGTCTTTTTCATTAATTCCGAAGCTATTAAAATACACCTCTGGGGTTTGAGTTTTAAAAGCTTTTTGTTTGTTTATTGAAAAAACGCCTTCATTAGAAGAGAAAAACACGCTGTTATTTAATATTTCGATACCCGAAATATCATAAGACACAATACCATCTCGTTTCGTTAGTGTTTTTAATTTACCAGTAGCAACATCAAGTACCTGTATGCTATTCTCTAAAGCAATCCATAATTCATTTTTGTCAGCTTTTATTCTTCCTATATAATTAGAAGTTAATCCATTTAGGGTTGTATAATGATGTATTACAGAATCATTTTTAATTCCAAAAATACCATTCTTAAAAGTTGACACCCATATTACCCCATTAGTAGTTTCAGATATTGATTTACCATTAATAGATTTGTCTTTAAATTGAAGAATTGTTGGATTCCATATACTATCATACTTTACCAAATCATCTACAAATGCTACATAAACTTCATTTTTGGTTTTATTAAAGTGTGAAGCATACGTTCTTTTTCTATTAGAAATATAAATTCCTTCTTTATTTAAATCTCCATTTTTCAATAAAACCACCGAACTATAGCTGGTAACAAGTAGGTTATTGCTATTTAATATAGTTAAGCTTTTAGCTGTATTAAACTTTTTGACTCTATCAATTTTTGTTAATTCTAATGTTTTGTAGTTTAATCGGTAAGAATTAAGGTCTTTACTTATAAATACCGTGTTTTTTTTAGGGAAATACCTAAGAGTAGACACCCTGTCTTTTGTTGGTAATGGTATACTTTTTTCTTTATTAACGACTACATCATACAGCCCAATATTACCGTCTTTAGTCCCATAAACAATTGTATGATCGTTTATGACATCTAAACTGCTTATATTTTTATTTTTTTCTGAAATAGCACAAATTTCAATATTAATATTTGGTATCACATAAATACCTCTGTTGAGTGTTGTTAACCAATAATTATCTTCTTTATCTTTTAGTATTTTAGTAACATCATTATCTTTTAAAAATTGTATTTTTAGTTGAAATTTATTTGCTGATAATTCATATATAAAAACTCCAGAATTTGTACCTATCCAAATTTCATTTTCATTTTCAAATACGGTATAAATTCGTTCTTTAGCTAAAACCTCAAGTCCATTTATTTTACTTAATTTTTTTTCTAAAATATTTATTTGAAAAAATTTATTTATACCAGACCTTTTTTCTAATAGAAATAAAGAAGAAGCTGCCTTAAATATTCTAGATTTCCCGTTAACTATTGTTCGTCCATTTTGGTCTCTTTTTAATAAGTTTGTGTCAAGTTCTTTTTTGATATTATTTTTAGCTCCTATACTTAGTATAGAACCACTATTTGTTATATAAATAGTATTATCTACTTTAAAAAGAGAACCTAAATTTTGTTTTTTTTTGAAGCTGTGTTCTATCAGCTTTGTATTTAAATCTATTTTATATATATTTTCACTAGAAAACACCAATAAATATTCTCCATTAATTATAAATTTTGATAATTCTCCTTTTAATATTTCACTTAAATCAGTAAATAGATGTAATTTTTCACCCTCAGTATAAAAAAATTGCCCCGAAATATTAGTACACCAAATACGACCTAAAGAATCTTGCTTAGCTTCAAAAACTGATAATCCACGTTGTTTTTCATTGGTGTAACTCTTAAATATTTTACCATCATACCTAAAAAGCCCTTTATCCGCACATAGCCAAATAAAACCTTTATCATCTTCAATGATATCGTAAAACTCTTTATCTGGTAATCCATTTTTTTCTAAAAGATGCACAGATACTGGTTCTTGGGCTTGCATGAAAAATGAAGTACAAAAGAATATTAGTAATAAAGTGTTTGTAATGAATGAGTATTTCATTATTAATTATATAACATTTTCAAAATCGTTTATTCTTGCTCTAGAAATTTTTGCTTTTATCGTTGCATTTTTAAAAGAAATATTTAAGGCTGTTTTATTTAAAAATTTTATATAAGTTAAATTAATAATCCAGGCTCTATGCGCTCGAAAAAATGAAGATTCTTGAGGTAGTACATTTTCAAAGTATTTTAAGTTCTTACTAGTAGTAATAACTTTATTATCTTTTAAATGTATATTACTGTAGGCGCCATCAGCTTCAATAGCAATAATATCATCTAAATCTACAATTCTTCTATTACCAACTTCTGGAAGCACTATTTTTCTATACTCCTTATCTTTTATAGCTTCTAATAAATTTTGATACTCTATTAATCTATTCTGCTGACCTATTTTTTTTTCTAGTTTTTCAATAGCGGTTGCTAACTTCTTTCTATCAATAGGTTTTACTAAATAGTCGATAGCGTTTAATTCAAAAGCCTTTATGGCATATTGATCATAAGCAGTTATAAATATAATTTCAAAATGAATTTTATCAAAGAATTTTACTATTTCATAACCTGCGTAATTAGGCATTTGTACATCTAGAAAAACTACATTGGGTTGTAGTTCTTTAATTTTCTCTACTCCCTTTTCTAAATTACTACATGTAGCTACAATCTCAACATTAACAGAAGTTCTCTCTAATAAATTAGTTAGTACATTTCTTGCACTCTGTTCATCATCTATCAATATTGCTTTAATTTGAGTCATATACACAAATATAGTAATAGCTTTTAATTAATACTCATCTATTTTATGAATAGAAGAATTGGTTTGTAGAGGAGTTGAAATATCCTTTGTAATTTAACTGAAAAACCTCTTTCTATAATCTTATAGAACATTATTGAACCTTTTTAAATAAGTTTTTAAGTTTATTCTTAATCCCATTTAGATAATTTAGCTATCGTCTAGTATAAATGATTAAACCGAAGTTATATCATTTATAATTACCAGTTATAAGAAAGAATAAAACAACTAGAAATCTTTAAATATCAATCATTCAATAAAAAAACACTTTGAAAAATAACCCTTTAGTTTTCCTTATCATAATTCTTTTTCAATCGTGTTCTGAAGTACCAACTACCTATTTTATAATTGATAGGATTAAAAAGGTAGAAACTAGTCTTTCAACCCCGGTATATATAGTAGGTGATCCAACATGGTCAATAGAAAAACGCATGAAGCACTATCGTGTTCCTGTCGTAAGTATTACCGTAATAAATAATGGCAAGATTGAATGGACAAAGTCCTATGGTGTCTTAGATAAGGAGAATAAACCTCCTGTTACCAAGGAAACACTTTTTCAGGCTGGATCTATTAGTAAACCAGTAGCTGCTTATGGAGCATTGCGACTAGTTGATCAAAATAAAGTAGACTTAAAAGAAGATATTAATACCTATTTGAAATCTTGGAAATTGGCAGAAAATGAATTCATTAAAGAGAAAAATGTTTCACTAAAGAATCTTCTCAATCATTCTGCAGGAATAACAGTTCATGGTTTTTTAGGTTATAGCCCATATCTTCCCGTTCCAACTTTAGTTGAAGTGTTGAATGGAACACCTCCAGCCAATTCAGGAGCTATTTATGTGAATAAAGTACCAGAAGAAAGTTTTAGATATTCAGGTGGAGGATATACAATCATGCAGCAAATGATGGTAGATGTTGAAAACAAGACTTTCCCATTGTTAATGAATGAATTAGTTCTAGGTCCCTTAAAAATGAGTAGTAGCACTTTTAACCAACCTCTTATAAATGAGCGATTGGCATTGGCAGCAACGGGCTATTTACCAGATATTACTATGACAAAAGGGAAAAGACATACTTATCCAGAAATGGCAGCAGCAGGTTTATGGACAACTTCTGAAGATTTAGCAAAATTTGTAGTTAACATACAG
>CBDTZS010000215.1:0-4864 GCA_965364955.1 uncultured Tenacibaculum sp.
TATAAAATACAATATTCACTATATGAATATTTTTTAACGCTTTATTTAGATAAACAAAAAATATCGGCATTATATTTGCTCAGATCTATTTACAATGATAAAAACCATACACTCTTTTTTACTGATTATTATACTAAGTATAAGTTCACATAGTTTTGCGCAACTTGATGGTACTTCTGTAAATAAAAAAGACAATAGTTCTTCTTTTGGTATCATATATGCTCCTTCAAAAAAAGTTAAAAAACCAAAATCACTAGACTTTAAAAATGATCGTGGTTTTAAAACCGCGCATACCAAACAACAAAAAGAATATCAAAAAAAGCAAGCGGAAAGTAATTTAGAAAATAAAGGTATTTTAACCAAAGCCAAAGTAGCTGAAGAACAATATTTAAAATCTTTTCAAAAAATAAACGGAATGTACCAATACCCTATTATCGATCAAGATTTAGGTAGTTTTAGTACAAAATCTGGAAGTGTAAATATTATTTGTAGAGATTTTCAATATCCTGATGGAGATAAAGTAACTATTTTCATCAATAATATACCTGTTATTAGTAATATAACTCTCGAACAAAGTTATCAATCTTTTAATATCCCTCTAGATGAAGGAATAAATACAATCGAAATTTTAGCTTTAAACCAAGGTACTTCTGGGCCAAATACAGCAGGTTTTAAAATTTATGATGATACAGGTATGCTAATCTCATCTAACCAATGGAACTTAGCTACCGATGCAAAAGCATCAATTATAATAGCCAAACAAAAAAAATAGTTTCAACAGGTTTTAACACTAAAAAAACCTTGTGGTAATTTTTAACAAGAACTTTTTTAAAATTACTAAAAACTGCTTACTTTTGTGCTTACGTTTTAAAACAAGCGTAACAAACAAACTTTAAATTAACAACTAATATATAATGAATAAAATCACCAAAGAAACCTATATCAACTGGTATAGAGACATGCTGTTCTGGAGAAAGTTTGAAGATAAGCTAGCAGCTGTTTACATTCAACAGAAAGTAAGAGGTTTTTTACACTTATATAACGGTCAAGAGGCTGTTTTAGCGGGGGCATTGCATGCAATGGACTTGTCTAAAGATAAAATGATTACTGCATACCGTAACCACGTACAACCAATTGGTATGGGTGAAGACCCTAAGCGCGTAATGGCTGAACTTTTTGGTAAAGTTACAGGTACATCTCAAGGTATGGGAGGTTCAATGCATATTTTTTCTAAAGAACACCGTTTTTATGGTGGTCACGGAATCGTTGGTGGTCAAATTCCATTAGGAGCAGGATTAGCTTTTGGAGATAAATATAAAGGAAATGATGCAGTAACACTATGTTGTTTTGGTGATGGTGCTGCTCGTCAAGGGTCATTACATGAAACATTTAACATGGCTATGAACTGGAAATTACCAGTGATATTTATTGTTGAAAACAATGGATATGCAATGGGAACTTCTGTAGAAAGAACAGCAAACCATACTGATATCTGGAAACTAGGTTTAGGGTATGAAATGCCTTGTGGACCTGTTGATGGAATGAATCCTATTAAAGTTGCCGAAGCTGTTGACGAAGCTATTCAAAGAGCACGTCGTGGTGAAGGTCCTACTTTCTTAGAAATGAAAACATATCGTTATAGAGGTCACTCTATGTCTGATGCTCAACATTATCGTACTAAAGACGAAGTTGCAGAGTACAAGAAAATAGACCCTATTACGCAAGTATTAGATATTATTAAAGAAAATAGCTACGCTTCAGAAGACGAAATAGATGCTATTAATAAAGAAGTAAAAAAATCTGTTAGTGAATGTGAAAAATTCGCTGAAGACTCTCCATATCCAGAAGTAAATCAATTATACGATATGGTATATGATCAAGAAGATTATCCATTCATAAAATCTAAGTAAACCATGGCTACAATTATAAACATGCCTCGCTTAAGCGACACGATGGAAGAAGGAGTAGTAGCTTCTTGGTTAAAAAAAGTAGGTGATAAAATTGAAGAAGGTGATATTTTAGCTGAAATCGAAACTGACAAAGCTACAATGGAGTTCGAATCTTTTCACGAAGGTGTTTTATTACATATTGGTGTGCAAGAAGGTGAAGCATCACCAGTTGATACTTTATTAGCTATTATTGGTGAAGAAGGCGAAGATATTTCTGCTTTATTAAACGGGAATACTGTTCCTGCTGAAACTAAGGAAGAAGCGAACCCTGAAACCACTTCTAATGAACAAACTTCAAATAAAGATAAAGCAGTAGCAATGCCAGAAGGGGCTATTGTTATTAACATGCCTCGTTTGAGTGATACGATGGAAGAAGGAACTGTAGCTTCTTGGTTAAAAAATGTAGGAGATAAAATTGAAGAGGGAGATATTTTAGCTGAAATCGAAACCGATAAAGCTACAATGGAATTCGAATCTTTTAACGAAGGTGTTTTATTACACATAGGCGTGCAAGAAGGTGAAGCTGCGCCAGTAGATACTTTACTTGCTGTTATTGGTAAGAAAGGTACAGATGTAGCTGCAGTACTTGCTGCTCAAGCTTCAGGAAATGTAACTTTAGCCACTAAAGCAGAACAAAAAACAGAAAACACAAAAGAAGAGACTAAAGTAGCTACTGAAAATGTAGCGACTAAAACAACTTCTTCTGAAGGAAGAATATTTGCTTCTCCATTAGCTAAAAAAATAGCAAAGGATAAAGGGATTAATTTAACAGACGTTAACGGTTCTGGTGAAAACGGACGTATCGTTAAAAAAGATGTAGAAAACTATACACCAGCTGTAAAAACTACTACCTCAGTTGCTTCAACTAGTAATACCTCTACGCAATCTGCAGTAAATAATTTTGCAATTGCTGGTGAAGAAAACACATCTGAAGTTAAAAATTCTCAAATGCGTAAAGCAATTGCTAAAGCATTAGGAAACTCTAAATTCTCTGCACCTCACTTCTACTTAAATATTGAAGTAGATATGGATAACGCAATGGCTTCTCGTAAAACAATTAATGCAATTCCTGATACGAAAGTATCATTTAACGATATGGTTGTAAAAGCCTGTGCTATGGCCTTAAAAAAACATCCGAATGTAAATACTAGCTGGACGGATAACAATACGTTATTCCACAGTCATATTCATATCGGAGTTGCTGTAGCTGTCGATGAAGGTTTAGTAGTACCAGTTGTAAAACATACTGACGCTTTAAGCTTAACTCAAATCGGATCTTCGGTACGTGATTTAGCAGGTAAAGCTAGAAACAAGAAAATTTCTCCTGCGGAAATGCAAGGAAGCACTTTTACAGTTTCTAACTTAGGTATGTTTGGTATCGAAAGTTTTACTTCGATTATCAATCAACCTAACTCTGCTATATTATCTGTCGGAGCCATTGTACAAAAACCAGTAGTTAAAAATGGAGAAATTGTTGTTGGTAATACAATGAAGTTAACATTAGCATGTGATCACAGAACGGTTGACGGCGCTGTAGGTGCTCAATTCTTACAAACATTAAAAACATTTATAGAAAATCCTGTTACAATGTTAGCATAGGTTTTTCAATATATCTATTCAATAAAAAAACTCGAGAAATTTCTCGAGTTTTTTGTTATAAGAACAATTGCATTTTTAATCTTAGGTATATTTATTTAAATATTTTATTTATTTCTTTAGCCTTAAAAGATCTATAATTAAGAGGCATAGATGCTTTTTTAAATACTGTTATTTCTCCTCTTAAAGGGTTAAACACCAACTTATGATCCATTGTAATCACAGCATTGAAACCTATAGGACCGAAAGAAGATTTTGATTTTACATATTGTTTAATTACAGGAAAACCAATATACACATCTTCTTTATTTATAATTGCATCATGTATTCTTTGAGCTGAAACTAATTCAATTCTATCTTTATAATCGTCTAAATTTTTATAAACTTTACTGCCCGTAATTGCAGACTGAATTAGCATTTTATTTCCTTTAAGTTTTGCTCTATTTTTATCCGATTGTAACTTTGCATATTTTGAAAAGGTTATTTTATCACCCGACTCAAGAACATGTTCTATAAGTTGTTGAGCTATAAGAAGAGTTACTATAATATTTTCTTCACTCAATACTTTTATTTTACTTTCTTTTTCTTTCTCTAATTCTTCAATTAAAGATTTTTGCTTTTTGTTTTTAAAATTTGTTTTTGGAAAATTAAAATTAGTATTAACTAAATGATTTCTATATTTTGCCTTTGTTCTTTTTTCTTCAGAAGGACCATAAGTCATCAAATTATAGTCAAAAGTATAAAAATTATTATTAGCTCCTGATGTATAGACTTCATCAGGAGAGAAATTTAGCACCGCGTATTTATCAGACTTCTCTTCTCTAAACCTTTTTAAATCATCGATAGTAACAAGCGTAATATCTTCAACATTATTTAGTTTCCAATACTCTTTAACAACTTTTTTAACTGTTATATTAAAATGTTTAATATTCTTAATTAAATCATTTAATTCTTTTTCTAATTTCAGTTTCTTCTTTTCTTTTTTTGTTTTTGAAATTTTTTTAGTCAATCTTTCGATATCTCCATTACCCTTTTCAGGTACAATAACAATAGCCAACTCTCTTTTTGTTAACTGTTTTAATTCTCCTATTTTCCCTTTAAAACATTTTTGAGCACTAATATTCAAACAAATAAACACTACGGCTAAGGATACTATTTTCTTCATCTACTTTATAATTATTTATTTATTTTTCTTATCTTATCCATCAACCAAAAATCAGCTAAAACCAACGCTGCTAAAGCCTCTACAATAGGCACTGCTCTTGGCACAACACAAGGATCATGACGTCCTTGACCGTGTATTTCAGTAAGGTCTCCTT
>CBDTZS010000216.1:0-4858 GCA_965364955.1 uncultured Tenacibaculum sp.
TCAAGATATATTAAAAGTAGGACCCGAAGGTTTCGGTGCATTACGTGCTGCGCCAGCCATAGGAGCTTTTTTAACGATGCTAATCACAGCTTACATACCAATTAGCAGAAACGCAGGAATGAAGTTGTTAGCGGCTATTTTTGGCTTTGGAATCTGCATTATTGTTTTCGGATTGTCTTCTATATTTTGGATATCAATTGTTGCTTTATTCTTTAGCGGTGTTACCGACGGAGTTTCAATGGTTATAAGGCAAACAATTTTACAATTAAAAACACCAGATCATATGCGAGGTAGAGTAGCTTCAGTAAATTCTATGTTTGTCGGTTCTTCTAACGAATTAGGAGCTTTTGAAAGTGGTGTTACCGCAAAACTAATGGGAACAGTAACTGCTGTTGTTTTTGGGGGTACAATGACGTTAATTACCGTGGTAACGACGGGAATTATCAATCCAACATTACGAAAGTTAGATTTAACAAAAGATTTAGAAGCGCATGAAAAGATGGAATAATGGTTTAAACGGTAAGATGGAATTTTAATACATTTTAGTGAAAATAAGATACTAACTTATTGTTATTTAAACAATGAATGGTATTAACTATATAACTCATATAAAATTGTTAAGTTTTGCACTAAAAAAAACCAACAAGGTTATAGTCTTATTGGTTTTTTTAATTTTTATACTTTACTATTAAGACATATCCATATAACTAATTTTAGTAATGATATTGGTCGTTTGATCAAATTCTATATTCACAAAACTATCACAGTCTTCACAAGCGGTATATAAAATACTTTTAAGGCCATTTCTTCCAACGCTAAAAACAGTAGTACCTAGCTTACTAATATTATCACCAACAGTAATAGTGATACCTTTTATAGAGAAGGTAGTTTCACTGCTGTTTACTTCGAAAGATTCTATATAAGGTTTGCTTTTCCCCATAGTAGAAAAATCAACCTTAAGGCCTTTAAATGTAAAATAATAATAACTTTCATTTTCATCAACTGAGTAAGAAGCCACTGGTCCTAATAAAGTTTCAACCGCAGATTGTTTACCATTCGTTTTTTTAAGGTCAGTTAATGATGTAGTGTTTATTTTTATAGCATCAAACTCTGAAGCGGTTACAATATTACTTGTTTGGCTTTTTGCTATAAAACTAGTTAACACAAGTATAATAAGGGTAATTTTTTGTTTCATTTTAATACATTTTACAACCAATATTATTGGTTAGGGGATTTTTAATTCAAGGTCAAAGATATAATTCTTTTTTCATAGTCAATTATTATGCCAAAAAACCTAGTTAAAAGTCGCTGCTAAATTAATTTTAGCATTCAGTTCTTCTTCATGTTTTTGGGTAGTTTCTTTGTTCCAGTTAAAGTAGTTGGTAAACTCTTTTAAAACGGCATCTTTATAAGTATCTACACTTGGCTTATCAAAAAACAAACGACCAGTACGTCTCATAAAAAAGTCGGTTGGTGTGCATGCCATTTCATGTTGAATGGTAAACCAAACTTCCGCTTTTAATAAACGGAGTTCTATAATATCTTCTTTTACATCATCAAATCTATCCACTATAACATCGGTTTGTCTTCCGTAATTGTGTACTAAATAAGCAGCATCGGTTTTCGTAAATCCGTGATCTTTAAGATTCTTAAATATTTGATTTATGTATATGTCTACAGATTTATAATTTTGAAAAGGACCACCTGCTAATATAATATCTTCAGTTTGTATAGGGTCAAATTCAACTTCGAATCGACGGAGCATTTTCTTAGCTACCAAATCAACAATACGTTCAGCCATTTTACGGTATCCAGTTAATTTGCCACCCGCAATTGAAATTAGCTTTGTTTCAGAAACAAAAATTTCATCTTTACGAGACAATTCTGAAGACGATTTCCCTTCTTCATGAATTAACGGACGTAAACCTGCCCAAGAAGATTGAATATCATCTATTGTTAAGTTGATGTTTGGAAACATATTATTAACCGCTTCAATCAAATAAACAGCATCTACAATACTGGTTTCAACGGTGTTTTTATCTTGTTGAAAATTGGTATCAGTAGTACCAAAATAAGTTGTTTTTCCACGCGGAATAGCAAACATCATTCGTCCATCAGGAACATCAAAATACACCGATTGTTTTACTGGTAATTTTTCATGTGGTACAACCAAGTGAACACCTTTGGTTAAGTGAAGTTTTTTTCCAATTTTAGAATTATTTATTTGACGTAGTTCATCTACCCAAGACCCAGCAGCATTTACGACATACTTCGCTTTAATATCATAGCTTTCATTGGTTAATATATCTATAACCTTTGCACCCACTACTCGTTTATTTTCGTAAATAAACTCGTTTGCTTTTGTATAATTAAGTGTTTGTGCGTTGTATTGAGTTGCAGTTTTTAATACTTCAATAGTTAGACGGGCATCGTCAGTTCGGTATTCAGCGTAATAACCAGCACCTCTTAAAATTTTTTCAGGAAGTAAAGGTTCTTTCTCAAGGGCTTCTTTTTTATCGAGCATTTTACGTTTATCCTCACCTTCTACGGAGGCTAAAACATCGTATATTTTTAATCCGATAGAAGTTAACCAAGAACCATATGTTCCTCCATCAATTAAAGGTAAAATCATTTTCTCAGGAATCACTAAATGCGGTGCTATTTTATGAACAATAGCACGTTCGGTACCAACTTCTTTTACCAACCAAAAATCGAATTGTTTTAAATAACGTAACCCTCCATGAATTAATTTTGTTGACTTACTTGAAGTACCCGAAGCAAAATCATTTTTTTCAATCAAAGCAACCTTCATTCCTCTTGATGCAGCATCTAATGCAATACCAGCACCAGTAATTCCTCCTCCAATAATTAGAATATCAAATTCAGTGTCTTGTAATTCTTTTTGAATGTTTTTTCGGTTGAAAAATGAAAAGTTGTTCATAGGTTACTATTTTACCTAACAAAAGTAAGAATAAAAAGAAGTAAATATTGCATAAAAAAAAAGAGCTGAAATTATTCAACTCTTTATAACTGTTGCGCAACGAATAAACAAACTACTGATTTATTTTTAGCCAATTTTTATTAGCTTGTTTTTCTAATTCTTCAGTTCCTTCTTGTAACCAAAGCTCTAATGTATTGGTTCCCCAAGAATTGTAGAATAGATATAATTTACCATCTCTAATTTCAAAAGATTTAGGGTTAACAGTTACTCTTTCTCCTGTTTTACCAATTGCGTAAGCACAAAACCCACCATATTGTGGAATGTATTTTTTAGGGTTTTTCTTAAATAACGTCAAGTTTTTTAGTGAAGAAAAGCGAAAGGAAACACCATTATAACTTGCTACAATTTTTTTGTTTCCTTTTATAGCTTGGTTAGAAAAATAAGCAACTACATCATATCCATTAGCTATTGCTCCTTTTTTGATGTTGTATTGTTGCGCAGATATACTTACTGAAAGAAACAAAAAAAGTATCCAAATTTTTTTCATGATTACTATTCCTTATGTTTTAATTCTACCCAGTTTTTGTCTCCTTGAGTTTGTAGTTTTTTAGTGTCTCCTTCTTTCCAAGCATCTAATTTGCTAGACAACCAAGAGCTATAAAATAAATAAAGCTTGCCATCTCTTATTTCATAAGCTTCAGCATCGATATACATTTTAGTTTTTTTAGCAGCAATAGCATAAGCACAAAACCCACCATATTGAGGAGTATATTTTATTGGATTTTCTTTAAAGAGATTTAGATTTTTTTCTGAAGAGAATTTAAATTTCGCGCCATCATGTGTGGTTTGGAATTTCTTTTTCCCTTCTAAAGGTTTGCTATCTACAAAATATGAAACGACATCAAAACCTTCGGCTACGTACCCATTTTTAGTGTTATAATCTGTTTTTTGAGCTATTAAAAGAGTAGAAACTGTTAATAAAATAAGGGTTAGTATTTTTTTCATTGTTTTTAATTTTCAAGATAGTCGATGAAAACTAATTATAATTACAATTATTTGTTTTTTAATAAAGACCAAGGTTGTTGAATTTCACCATTTCTTAAAGGAAGGATCTCTCCAAATTGTAAAAAAACAAACTCACTTTGTTGAGGTTGTAAAAACACAAAATCATCTATTTCTAATGAGGTGTTTTTAGTAGTGTTTACCATTGTTTGATTGGTTGAGGTTCCAAATAAACTATTTTCTTTGATACCTGTTGGATAACAATAATCGGCTTTCCAATAGCCGCCATAAATAAAATAAGAAACTTGATTTTTAGGACTTATAAAGTTCAATATTTTTTTAAATTTTTCTAAAGCAGGAAGTGTTGTCCCCTTAAATTTCTTTAGAACAGGAGTTGCTATATAACATGCCGATTGATATTCCTTTAGAGAAGAAATGTTAAACGTGGATGGTTTTACTAAACATGATCCTACAGAAATATCGTTTAGAGGCGAGTTGTTTGATGTGTGTAAATTTAAAGTCGGACTCCCAGCTCCGTTAAAAGTTAATGTCATTGTCCATAATGAAGGAAATTCATTTTTAATAAGATCTTTACATTCCTGATAAAAAGTATTAGCAAACAGTAAAGCTTTCTCTTTAGAGCGAATCATACTAGGTAATTTAACTACATGCGGATCATATCCCATTAATCCACTAAATTGAATATGTTGGTTATTTAATTTAATAATTGATAAGGCTTTTCTTAGCGCGTTAAGAGTTGAAAATCCTCCACGATGTAAACCGACATCAATTTCAATATTTAAACGAATTTTTTTATTTAATTTTTTAGCTAAATCAATATATTCTTGTATCCGTTGTTCAGAATCTACTAACCATTGTATTTGTTGATAAGGATTAAAACCGGTGTTATTCTTT
>CBDTZS010000217.1:0-4759 GCA_965364955.1 uncultured Tenacibaculum sp.
GATTTATGCAGTTAAAAATGCGATACACTTTCCGCTGTTGCGGAAAGGTAATTAATTCTTGTGAATTCCGATTGAGGAATTCCGTAGTAATTAATCATACACGGTGTTGTAGCCAGTTATTTTGTTCTTCATTAAATTATTATAGATTTTTTTTGTATCCTTTTAGTCAATATGTTTTTACCGTTCCAAGAAAATTATAAATTAGAAGTTTTTGCAACGCTTCAAATTATGAATTGTCTTTGTATATGTAGGCTTGTATTTATTACAATTAACTAAACCAAAATATGCATCAAGTAAAGTTGATAGAAGAGTGTAAATTAAACAATAAACGTGCTCAAATCGAGCTGTATAGAAAATACAATCAAGCAATGTATAACATTGCCATGCGTTTACTAAAGAACCCTGATAATGCTAATGATGTAATTCAAGAATCGTTTTTAAGTGCATTTAAAAACATGCATCAATTTAAAGGAGAAGTTACTTTTGGGGCTTGGCTTAAAAAAATTGTAATTCATAAATGCCTTAATCATTTAAAAAAGAAAGAGCTTGATGTAATTTCTTTGGATGAATCACATGGATATAATACAGAAAAAGAAGAAACTAATAATTGGGAGTTTGATGGTTTAATAGTACTAGAAGATGTGAAAAAAAGTATTGATAAACTTCCAGATAAATACAAGCTTGTAGTGATGTTATACTTAATAGAAGGATATGATCATGAGGAGATTTCAGAAGTTTTAGATATTTCTATTATAGCATCGAGAACGCAACTAATGAGAGGCAAAATTAAATTAAGACAATTATTAAAACAACAAGGTTATGGAACAGAATTTTAAAAAATTATTTGAGCAAGATCGTTTAGTAAATCATAAACGAAGCGCTGACCATGAAGATCTTTTTATAGAGCAACTTTACAAAGAGTTGCCTGTAAAAAAGGGAGTTGCTTTTTCAAATTTTAGAATTGCAGCCTCAATTTTAGTTTTTATAGGAATTGGGACATTGTCTTATTTGATGCTAGATATTCCTTCTAATAAAAAGGATGAGTTTATAGCGTATACTTTGAAGAATATTTCACCTGAGTTGAAAGAAATTGAAAGCTTCTATGTTTCAAATATCAATTTAATAGTATCAGATATAGAGAAGAATAGTGAGAGTCAAGCTCTTGTTAAAAGGTATATGAAGCGTCTTTCTATTCTGAAAGAAGAATATAAAAACCTTATTACTGAAATGAATGAAGAGGGCCCAAACTCATTAAGTATAAGTGTATTAATAAATAACTTAAAATTACAACTAGAGTTATTGCAAGAATTAAGTGAACAGATAAGATCAACAAAAAATAAAAGAAATGAAATTATATAAAAAAAATAACTGTGCATTATTGCTTTTAGGAATAGTATTTACCTTAACGAACAGCTTTGGACAGGTATTGACAAAGACTAAGAAACTTGAGTTTTCTTTAAAAAATAATGCAACTATTGAGTTGCATAGTAAATACACAAACATAGAGTTTGAGCTAACAAATAACAATACAGTAACGATTGAGGCTGTGATGGATATTGAAGGACTTTCACAAAAAGAAGCAACTGCTTATTTTAAAAAATGGGAGCTTAAGGCTAATAATAAGGAGAACAAACTAGTAATTAGTTCAATTTTACGCAATAGCTCGGGTACAAACCTTGATAAGCATGGGTATTATAATGGTTACTTTATAGATGGAGAGGAACTTGATGCAATAAAACCAGAAAAAAAAGGTAGTCTTAACCAGGTAAATACATTCAAGTATATAGATAAGTCATTAAATGAGAATACGAAGAAATTTGATAATGCTGCCTACATTGAACAAGGAGACAGTTATCTATTGAAATGGCAGAATAAATATAATGAAAAAATAGGAAAACGTTGGTTTAATAAAACTAAAGAAGAAAGAATTTTATTACAAAAATCTATACAAGAAGATAAACCTCAAAAAGTAAAAAAAACAACAATTAAGGCCAGAAAAAGGATTAGTTCTAAAGAGGAGTTAAAGGTGAGGCTGAAAAAAAATAAACTTTCAAAAGTCAATGTGAGATCTTTGCCTAAAAGAGCTATTGTAAATAAAACACTAAAAATTAAAATTCCGAGACATGCTCATTTAAATATGACTGTCAGACATGGAAAAGTGGTTATTTCTGATGAAATAACAAATTTAAAGGCCAATTTAAGTTATGTCTTGTTGCAAGCAAACACAATAAGCGGTACTAATACATTAATTAAAGGGGCGTATACCAATTTTGAGATTAATAATTGGAAAGCAGGAAGTCTTGATATTTCATTTTCAGATTTTGCGCTAATAAAAAAGGCAGAAAGTATTAATATTACATCTAATGCATCATTGGTATCAATTGATAATGTTTCGAGCAGCATAAGTGCTAAAGGAAATTTTAAAATGTTAGGTGTCGATTTGTCTTCAACGATTACATACGCAAATATAGATGTAGAAGACAGTAGGAAAGTTTGGCTAAAATTACCAAACAATATCTATAATTTATCTTACGAAGGAATAGATTCTAAGTTGATTCATCCAAAAAAATTCTCCTTAAAAACAGCAAAGAACAATTCTGCAAAACAACTTCTAGAAAATTTACCACTCAAAAACAATGCCCGTTTCGTGAAAATAAAAGCACTTGCTAGCGTAATGCAAATTTATGATATCTCTTGGGATGATTTAAAGATTAAGAGTCTGGAAGGACTATAATAATTAGGTGTTATAGAGTACATATCATAGCACACAAGTTTCACCACCTACTTCGTATAAAAAATTAATTAAAAATTCAGGAGTTATAAACACGTCCAAAAATGAAAAAAATAAGTCTATCATTAATCTTCTGTATTATCGTATCAGTAAGCTATGCACAAGAATATACCAAAAACTATAAAGATGCATTTAAGTTAATAGAGGTATGGTTAGATGCCCAAAAAGATTTTGAAAACATACCTAGTATTTCGGCTGTAATTGTTAAAGATCAAAAAACACTTTGGAAAGGTTCCTTTGGAAAATCAAATTTAGAACAAGAGAATAAAACAGGTATTTCAACTATTAGTAGCATCTGTTCTATGACTAAATCATTTACGGCAGTAGCTATTATGAAATTGGTAGACGCTGGCAAACTTAATTTAGATGATAAGGTTAAAGATATTCTTCCTTTTTACAAAGTGAAACAGAAGTTTCCTAAAGGAGGCTCGGTTACTGTAAGATCCTTATTGTCACACTCTTCGGGATTACCTAGTAATACAGGACATAGTTATTTTACAGGACCTGACTTTCTTTTTCCTTCAAAAGCGGAGTTTCGTTCTACACTTAAGTATATAGAAACTAAAAGTGAAGTTGGAGCGAATGTAAAATATAGTAATGTAGGCTATGCGCTCTTAGGGGAAATTATTGAAAAGGTGTCTGGAATACCCTATGAAGTATATCTTATGAATGAAGTAATCAGTCCATTAAAAATGACGAATACTTATATGGGAACAAAAAAAACAACAGACAATTACAGGAAATCTATTGGTTATACTGCTATAAATAGAGATGGAACTCGTGAGCGAATAATAGAAGATGGGTACGAATTTAGGGCAATGAAACCCGCAATGGGACTTTGGACTACTATTGATGATTTGGCAAAATATGCTTCATGGCAATTTAGGTTGAGAAATGCATCTAATGCAGAAATTTTAAAACCAGCAACAATAAGAAGTATGCACAGTCTAGAAGTTACTGGTAAAGGCTATGAGGATTCGTGGGGTCTTGGATTTACTGTGAGTAAGGATTCTAATGATGATGATTGGGTAATGCATGGAGGAACGTGTCCTGGTTTTGTATCCATGCTTCAGCTAAATGTAACTACAAAAATGGGCTATGCTATTATGATAAATGCCAATAGGTCAAGTACTTTTAAATATCTAAATGGTATAAAACAAATTTTAAATAAAGTAAAACCTATAAAAGAGAATATTAATAAAAGTTCGGTTAACCTTGATGACTATACAGGTTTCTATAGTATGAATCCATGGAACAGTTCTATCTATATTTCTACATGGGGAGAAGATTTGGTGATTTTACAGTTGCCAGAAAACAACCCCAAATATGGAATGAGGTTTTTTAAGCATATTAAAGGCGATACGTTTCGTCATAGAAAAGAAAATGGCGAATTAGGAGATGAATATATTTTTGAAAAGGATGAAAAGGGCAAGGTGTTTAGGTATTTTGAAGAAGGGAACTATAAAAATAAAATGAGCAGATAATCTTATTTAATTTTTGTCTAATTGACTACAACGTGTATTCACCCACGAAAACGATGTCATTATTTAGGAGATAGGAAAATGAAAAGCTTATTGAGCATGGCAAGTATCTCAGTCATACAGCACGATAGTGAGTTCCGCTTATATTATCTGAGAAAATTAGCTGAAGGAAAAGATAAAAAGCTTGCCATAAATAATGTTAGAAACAAATTAATTGCAAGAGTTTTTGCAGTTGTTAAAAGAGAAACGCCTTACGTTGTTTTACAACAATATGCCGCATAAAAAAAACGAAATTTAATTAGGGTTTGATCTTGGAATACGTATAAGATTTTTTGCGTTTAAAAGTACGATTCACTTTCCGTTGTTGGGGAAAGATAATTAATTCGCGTGAATTTCCTTGAGGGAATTCCGCAAGCAATTAATTACACACGACTTAAGTTTACATTTTATAAATTTAAGCAATATAAACAGAAAGCACAAAAGAGAA
>CBDTZS010000218.1:0-4661 GCA_965364955.1 uncultured Tenacibaculum sp.
TTTAAACAATTTAAAGTGGCATGTTTACTGGGTATTTATTGTTGGAGATGATTATAACTTATGGACGTCACTTTTTTATTGGGATCCAATATTAATTACGGGACTACGATTAATGTCTATTTGGCTATTGGCGTATCATTTGTATCACTATTATCAGAAAGAAGTGAAAACGGCAAAAGAAAATTCACTACTTTTATTAGTAGCAAAACAAGCGCAACTAGATAATTTATCATCTCAATTGAACCCTCATTTTTTATTCAATTCTTTAAACTCGATTAAGTCTTTAGTTATTGAGAACCCTAATAATGCAAGAAGGGCAATTGATTTATTATCAGACTTATTGCGCTCATCATTATATGAAAAAGACAAAGACTTAATTAGTATTAAAGAAGAGCTGTCTTTGGTACAGGATTATATTGAATTAGAAAAAATGCGTTTTGAAGAACGCTTACAACTAGAAATCACGATTGATACATCGTTAATGAGCTTCAAAATTCCGACGTTGAGTATTCAGTTATTAGTTGAAAATGGAATCAAACACGGAATTGATTCTAAAGTAGAAGGAGGTATTATATATCTTAGGATAGAAAAGAAAAATAATACAGTTCAAATTACAGTACAGAATCCTGGAAATATCCATACGAATAAAACAACAACTGGCTTAGGATTAAAAAATTTGCAAGAACGATTGGCCATTCAATACAAAGGAAAGGCAACGTTCAATTTAAAAGCAATAGATAAAGAAGTAGTCTCAGCAATAATAACACTTCCAATAACGAACGATGAAAATATTTAAAACAATAATTATAGATGATGAACGCTTGGCTAGAGAAGAGGTGAAGCGAGCGTTAGAAAATTATCCTGAGTTTGAAGTAATTGGAGAAGCAAGTCATGTTGATGAAGCGATAATCATCATAGAAGGCCTAAAACCAGACATTATCTTCTTGGATATTCATATGCCAGGTAAAAATGGTTTTGATTTATTAGAAGAGCTAACAATCGTACCAGAAGTAGTGTTTACCACTGCTTATGATCAGTATGCTGTAAAAGCTTTTGAATTAAACGCTTTAGATTACCTAGTAAAGCCATTACGAGACGAACGCTTTTCTAAAACGATAGCAAAAGTAAAATCGGAGTTAGCCAAAAAAGAAGAGATTAAAGCGGAGGTTTTACCAATGCATCGAAAAATATTTATCAAAGATGGAGAGAAATGCCACTTTATTCCCTTGTCTGAAATATATTTCATAGAGTCTTTAGAAAATTATGCTCGTTTATATTTTGGAAACCAAAAGGCGATGATTAAAAGATCGTTAAACCTATTGGAAGAAAAGTTAGATTCAACTGTTTTTTTTAGAATTAATAGAAGTCAAATAATCAACACACAGTACATAAAAGAAATTCACCCATATTTTAATAATAAGCTTCAAATTATATTAACAACTGGTGAAACTTTAGAAGTTTCAAGTCGACAATCAGTAAAGTTTAAAAATTGGAATAGCTTGTAAATACATAAACAATGATAACAAAATATAACATAACAAAAGTGCTTATTGCTTTTTTGATGTTCTTGCAATACGCTGCAATTGGTCAAAACGCAACACCTTATTCAATCGGAAAAACCCATAAAATTCATTCTAAAATATTAAAAGAGGATAGGAGCTACATTTTAGAACTTCCGAGCTCTTATAAAACTAGTAAAAGCAACTATCCAATTTTGGTTTTATTAGACGGTGAAGTGAGTTATCACTCATATTCTGGAATTTTAAACCATATGACACAAGGGCGTCAAATTCCTGAAATGATTATTGTTGCTATTACCAATGTAGATAGAAATAGAGATTATACGCCCACGAAATACTTGACCAATTTAAATGGATCAAGTGCTGTAGAAAATCATAAAACAAGTGGAGGTAGTGCTAAATTTCTACAATTTATTGAGCAAGAATTACTGCCTGAAATAGAACAAAAATACAGAACCAATGCTTTTAAAACCTTAGTGGGAATTTCTCATGGAGGATTGTTTGTAGGATCCGCCTTTTTATCCAAAGAAACAACATTCAATGGGTTTGTTTCAATGGATCCAAGTTTTTGGTGGGACAATCAGCAGGTTGTGAAAAAATTAGAGAAAACGGATTTAAATCAGATTAAATACAGAAGAATTTATGTGTCTACTGCTGATAAATTTGAAAATTTTGATAGAGTTCCGCATGTTTTTAAAGCAAATATTAACAGTCACGAGCTTTTCAATACAACCTTAAAAAACAAAGGGTTTTCGCCTTCTAACGTTGCATTAGAATATTTTAAAGAAGAAAACCATTGGACAGTTGCTTTAATGAGTTTATATCACGGAATGCAATTCATTTACAAAGATTTGAAAATGAAAAACCTGAATAACAGTTCTGTTGAAGAAATCGTAGCGTATTACAAAATAAATTATAGTGGCGGCTTTTTGCCAATAGAAAGAGATGTAAATACTCTTGGATATAATTATATTAAAAAGGATACTAAAAAAGCATTGTTATACTTCAAATTAAATGTAAAAAACTACCCAAAATCTTCAAATGCTTTTGACAGTTTAGGTGAAGCATATCTCCTTTTAGGGAATAAGAAAAGGGCGCTAAATAGTTACAAAGAATCTTTAAGATTGGATGCTTCAAATAAGAATGCTGAAAAAATGATTCAACAATTAGGAACTAATAATTAATATATTATGTAACATTAATGAGATTAATCCCATTGATGTGTATTCATAATACAATTAGTTTGTTGTCAAAATATACTATTTAATAACAAAGTTAGATTTCCTTTAATAATTCTAAACTGATAGGTAAAAAACTGAAGAAAGAAAGTTGAATGGTAATTGATTTAAATATCAATAAAAATAATATTAATCAAATCAAGTTTTGGTTCAGTAAAAGATGTCGAAGTAGAGAGTACTAAAGATGCTAAAAGAGGCTTTTAAAATGTTTTTTACAAGGAAACAGCGGTATTACTTTACCTGTTTGGAGAAACTAACGTATTTCATTAATTGCCGATGATTAAAAGGTTTTTGTTTATTTTCCTAAAACCAGCAATATAAAAGATGTGGTATGGCAACATATATTCCAATTAATAATTTGAAAGGAATCAAAAAATAAAAAACTATAGCTAACAACGGCTATAATTAATACGAGTTTTGGTGCTTAACCCTAAATTTAATGTATTTTTATAAAGTCCGCCAAATCTTTTTGATTTGGCTTTAGAACAGAAAAGATAAAACCAAATAAAAAGTTTTGGCTAAGTGCTTCATGTAGAATTAGCATAAGTTTTATCACTCGTAACAAATCTTCAGATTCTAAGTCTTACTAGAAAAGAATAAATAATGAAGAAACTATTATCGGCTATTTCTAATAAAAATCCCTTCATAATAACAACTATAACATTAATACTATTTTTAGGAATACTAAAACTTCCTTTGAATAACCTTCTACAGAAATTTGATTTACCTAACCAACAATTAGATAATATTGTTAGACTCATAAAAAATTTGGTTATCATTATACTAGCGATAATCGCCATAAAAAAACTAAAACTTGTAGAACTCTCTGGATTAAGCAAGCATATAAAATTGCAAAACAAGTTCTTGATTTTAATTCCTTTATACTTAGTGTTAATAGGTGTATTATCCCTTTCAGGCATTGGTTTATCCAGCGTTTCAGCTTTTGATATGATTTTGTTATCATTGGCAATGCTTTCTGTTGGATTTGTAGAAGAATTTATTTTTAGAGGTATTCTTCAATCGGTGTTTTTGAAAAAGTATAGTCATAAAAAAAACGGTATTCTAATTAGCATTTTTATCCCTGCAGCTCTTTTTGGAGGGTTACATTTATTAAATTTAAATGCATCCAATATTGCTGCTTCTATTTCACAATCCGTATATGCTTTTTTTATAGGCGTATCTTTTGGCGCTATATTGCTGAAAACCGGCAAGTTAATGCCATTAGTCGTCATACATGGACTTATCGACATAGTCTTTAGTATTCCTATGTTACTAAACGATAATGCAATGACAGGAGAATTAGAACAACAAAACATTGGAGAGGCTATTGGTTCTATGTTAGTGGTTCTACCTTTATTTGTTGTTGGGTTATTCATCATCCGAAAAATTAGCAGTGAAAGTATCCAAGAAAAAATAACTTTATCAAAAAAAAATGAACCTTTATAATATTGTGAATTTGAAAAAAAATAGTTAAGAATAACTATTCTAGAATAACGAAAGCACAACAACCTGTATAATTATTTGCTTGTTCTGTGCGTATTCAAGAACTTAACGGAACAAATCTAAATTAATAAATTTGTATTGTGTTACGTAAAAAACTTGTCGATTTACTCTTAAAGAATGGATTCGGATTGAGACTCTTTTAAATGAAAACAAACCTAAATCTACATTGCTAAAACTCTAAAAAGAGCGCATTCTACAATTACTAGAGAAGTGAATAAATGGGTGAAATCTGATAAAATATCCATTCATAAAAAACTTAGAGTTTATGTTTATAAAGGACTTTTATCTCAATGAACCCCTGAGCAAATTACAGGTAAATTAAAACTAGCGTATCCTAATGACCCAATAATGTCTATTTCTCATGAATCTATCTATAGATACATTTATACACAACCACAAG
>CBDTZS010000219.1:0-4658 GCA_965364955.1 uncultured Tenacibaculum sp.
ATAAAACAACGTTTTGGTATTATCGGTAACGATAGGCAATTAAATCGTGCTATAGAGAAATCTATTCGTGTCGCTCCTACTGATATTTCAGTTTTGGTTACCGGAGAAAGTGGTGTAGGAAAAGAAAATATTCCAAAGATAATCCATCAATTATCACACAGAAAACATGCTAAATACATTGCTGTTAACTGTGGAGCTATTCCTGAAGGAACTATTGATAGTGAATTATTTGGCCATGAAAAAGGAGCTTTTACAGGAGCAACGGCTTCTCGTAAAGGATATTTTGAAGTTACAGACGGTGGTACCATCTTTTTAGATGAAGTAGGTGAGTTACCGCTAACCACACAAGTACGCTTATTACGTGTTTTAGAAAATGGTGAATTTATAAAAGTAGGATCATCACAAGTACAAAAAACCAATGTTCGTATTGTAGCCGCAACGAATGTAAATATGCAACAGGCTATTTCAAAAGAAAAATTCCGTGAAGACTTATACTATCGCTTAAGTACCATAGAAATTGACTTACCTCCTTTACGGGATAGAAATGAAGACATTCATTTATTGTTTAGAAAATTCGCCTCCGATTTTGCACAGAAGTATAGAATGCCAACTATTCGATTAGATGAAAACGCTGTGAAAATCTTATTAAGTTATCGGTTTCCTGGTAACATTCGTCAATTAAGAAACTTAGCTGAACAAATTTCTGTTGTAGAAGAAAGTCGTTTAATTACAGCCGAAAAACTAATTCAATACCTCCCTAAGAACAAAGGAAATTTACCCGCAGTAATAGGTAAAAAGTCTAGCAATTCTGATTTTGCAAACGAACGAGATATTATGTATAAAATCTTGTTTGATATGCGTAATGATATTAATGACTTAAAAAAATTAACCTTAGATTTAATGCAAAATGGGGATTCTGAGGAGGTAAAAGAAGCTAATCACGGGTTAATCGAAAGGATTTACCAAGAGCAAGAACAACCAGAAAGTCAAAATATTGAAGTTGTTCAAATTCCTGAATTATCATCAGTTCAGAATAATTATGAATATGCTGAAACGATTGAAGAAGACGAAAATTTATCATTACAAGAAAAGGAGATTGAACTAATACGAAAATCGTTAGAAAAAAACAGCAATAAACGTAAGTTAGCGGCTAAAGAATTAGGTATTTCTGAACGTACTTTATATCGAAAAATAAAACAATACGATTTATAAAATCGTATTTTAAATTATAATTCTTGAATTGTTTACTTTTGATTTTATGAAAAAACTTTTTTACATCATTATTTTTATTACCACAACCATTATAATGATAAGTTGTGGCGCTTATTCTTTTACTGGCGGAAACACAGGAAGTGCCAAAACTATTCAGGTTGATTTTTTTCCGAACCAAGCCCCTTTAATTGAACCTGCATTAAGTCAAAAATTTACGCAAGATTTACAAGACTTATTTACACGACAAACAAACTTAACACTTATAAACTCTGGAGGTGATTTGCGGTTTTCTGGTGAAATAACAGATTATCGAATAACACCTATGAGTGCAACCGCCAATCAAACAGCGGCACAAAACAGATTAACAATCACCGTAAATGTTGTCTTCGAAAATAAATTAGAGGAAAAAGATGATTTTGAAAAACGCTTTTCTTTTTACTATGATTATGGTGCTACCCAACAATTAACTGGTGGAATATTAGAAACGGCTTTAAATGATATTCTAGAAAGAATTACCCAAGATATTTTCAATGCATCTGTTGCTAAATGGTAAACATTGGATAAAAAAAATTACATACAACTATTAGAAAAACCAGAAATGATTTCGGAAGAGAACAGCTCTGAACTAAAAAGTATTATCCAAAAACACCCTTATTTTCAATCAGCAAGAGCTTTACATTTAAAAACTTTAAAAACTCAAGAAAGTTATAAATACAATAATGAATTAAAAATTACAGCGGCACACACCACAGACCGAACTGTTTTATTTGATTTCATCACCTCCAAAGATTTCAAAGAAATTCCAATAAAAAAAGGAGAAAAAATTAGTTTAAAGGAGCTTCTTCTTCCAAAGAAAAAGTCTAATACAATTTCTACTAACATTAAAGACGGTTTAGCAATTGGAGAACCTCTTTTATTTACCAAAAGCGAATCATTCTCTTTCAATCAATGGCTTCAACTCACTTCTAAAAATGTAATTACGAGAGATAATTCCTCAATTACTAAAAATAGAGTTCCTGCTAAAAGTTTAGCTAAAAATTTAATTATTGATCGCTTTATAGAGACCTCTCCTAAAATACCTAGACCAAGTAAAACGAATCCTTCCGAAGTTAAAGTTGTTGACAACAAACAAAACGCTCAATTAGCAACCGAAACATTAGCAAAGGTTTATCTTGAGCAAAAAAAATATGAAAGCGCTATACAAGCTTATAGAATATTAAGTTTGAAATATCCAGAAAAAAGTGGTTTCTTTGCAGACCAAATTAAGAGAATACAAATTTTACAAAAAAATAAATAATGACAACGTATACTTTACTTTTAGTGTTAATATTGATTGTTGCAATAGCATTAATCTTAATCGTAATGGTGCAAAACCCTAAAGGTGGAGGTTTATCTTCTTCTTTTGGAGGTGGTGGAGCTCAAAACATTGGTGGCGTACAAAACACTAATAGTTTTTTAGATAGAGCTACTTGGACTTTAGCAATCGCAATGTTTGCTTTAATTTTAATAGCAAATTTCGCTATTCCAAGAGGTAACACAGCAGATGCGCCTCAATTAGATAGCGCTTTAGAGAATGTAGAAACTACAGCTCCTGCTACTACACCAGTAATTAACGATACAACGAAAGATAGCGTTAAGTAATCTTAACAATACAAAATACAAAATGCCAACGTTATGACACGTTGGCATTTTTTTTACATACAATTTAACTGATTTAGAAAAAGTGTCATAAAACCTCTAATGGCATAATTTCTGACTATTTTTAAATCATAAAACAACTACTTAATCATAATTTATATAAAATGGGATTAAACATTAAACCTTTAGCAGACAGAGTTCTTATAGAACCAGCTGCCGCAGAAACTAAAACAGCATCTGGACTTATCATTCCTGATAATGCGAAGGAAAAACCACAAAAAGGAACTGTTGTTGCCGCAGGAAACGGAACAAAAGAAGAACCTTTAACTGTTAAAGTTGGTGACACTGTTTTATACGGAAAGTATGCAGGTACTGAATTAAAACATGAAGGAAGTGATTATTTAATCATGAGAGAAAGCGACATCTTCGCTATTATCTAAACGATTACTCTCACTTTTGGCTTATTGCCTTTATGAAAGTACAATTAAAAATAATTAGTAAAATATTTTTTTAGTTAAAAGGAAACTTTAAATAACTAAAAGACAAAACATAAATAAAATGGCAAAGGATATAAAATTTGACGTTGACGCTCGTGACGGATTAAAACGTGGAGTTGATGCATTAGCTAACGCAGTAAAAGTAACTTTAGGTCCTAAAGGACGTAATGTAATTATCTCTAAATCTTTCGGAGCGCCACACGTAACAAAAGATGGTGTTACTGTTGCTAAAGAAATTGAGTTAGAAAATGAGTTAGAAAATATGGGCGCTCAAATGGTAAAAGAAGTTGCTTCTAAAACCAATGATTTAGCTGGTGATGGAACAACTACTGCAACTGTATTAGCTCAAGCTATCGTTAAAGAAGGATTAAAGAACGTTGCTGCAGGTGCAAACCCAATGGATTTAAAACGTGGTATTGACAAAGCTGTTAAAGCAATTACTGCCGATTTAGCCAAGCAATCAAAAAAAGTTGGTGATTCATCAGAAAAAATACAACAAATTGCATCTATCTCTGCAAATAACGATAAAGTTATTGGAGATTTAATCGCTACTGCTTTTGGTAAAGTTGGTAAAGAAGGAGTAATTACTGTTGAAGAAGCTAAAGGAATGGATACATATGTAGACGTTGTTGAAGGTATGCAGTTTGATAGAGGTTATTTATCGCCTTACTTCGTAACTGATGCAGATAAAATGATTGCTACCTTAGAGAATCCTTATATTTTATTATTTGATAAAAAGATTTCTAACTTACAAGAAATTCTTCCAATCTTAGAACCAGTTTCTCAAGCAGGAAGACCTTTATTAATTATTGCAGAAGATGTTGACGGACAAGCATTAGCTACTTTAGTAGTTAACAAATTACGTGGTGGTTTAAAAATAGCTGCAGTAAAAGCTCCTGGTTTTGGTGATCGTAGAAAAGCAATGTTAGAAGACATCGCTATCTTAACCGGTGGAACTGTAATTTCTGAGGAAAGAGGTTTTTCGTTAGAAAATGCTACTCTAGATTTATTAGGGACTGCTGAAACAGTAACTATCGATAAAGACAATACAACTATTGTTAATGGAGCTGGTAATGAAACGCAAATTAAAGCCCGTGTTAACCAAATTAAAGCTCAAATTGAAACTACTACGTCTGATTACGACAAAGAAAAGTTACAAGAACGTTTAGCTAAGTTAGCTGGTGGTGTTGCCGTTTTATACGTTGGTGCTGCTTCTGAAGTAGAAATGAAAGAAAAGAAAGATCGTGTTGATGACGCCTTACATGCAACTCGTGCTGCTGTAGAAGAAGGTATTGTTGCTGGTGGTGGTGT
>CBDTZS010000220.1:0-4609 GCA_965364955.1 uncultured Tenacibaculum sp.
AATTAAGACAAAGTCAATATTTAAAAGTATAATTTTTTCTGGATTGATAAATACTGTTTTTGATAAAGAAAATAGCTCCAACGCTTATATGTGGGGTACTACTACTTCTTATTTCTTACAAGCAGGAATAAATTTCTTACTAGGAGCTACATTAAAGTTTTAAATAGGGAAAAGTGCTATGAAAATACGATTTTTTCTCCCTTGACTTTCTAACTAGAAAAATATAACTTCGCTTACTCCTTATACAAGTTATTAAAACGCACTCATATCATTAAAGTTGTAAACCATGTCCTTTAACGAACATTAAAAATGAAATTGCTAAAGTATTATGCCAATCCGAAAATTAACGCATATTAATCCGTAGTTGATATTTATACGAGACTGCTATTTACAATTCTCTAAGCATAACACTTTATATGAAAAATTGGTTATTATTCTTTTCTCTATTACTGCCGTTCAATTCTGCATTCGGGCAGAATAAAAGTGTAATTGACTGCTTGGAAAAAGTAGCTAAGGAAATATCCTATAACACCCTTAAAGCAAATAATGGGTTAATTCAAATTCAACAGAGCAGTAAAATTAGATCGACCAACCAAAGTAAAGTTTATGAATCTTCAGAAAAACACGATGAAGATATAGTAATGCTCGATTCTGCTTACACACTTACTTCATCTATTAATGACAAACAACGAGTCATGATAATAATAACCAACCAAGGAATAGCCTATACAAAGTTGGGGAAGCATCAAAAAGCGAACAAATTGTTTAAAAGCGCCTATGAAATTGCAACAAAAAATGGTTTTCTCTACCAACAAATGGAATTGGCTGGAAAATTAGCCATTAACAACGAAAGAGTAAAGAATTTCAAAAAGGCGACTTCATATTATAAAATCCAAACGAAACTGAAAGACACCATCTTCAAAAAAGATATGAAAACGGTAATTGCAAAAAAGCATACCAAATATGAAATGCAACGGATTTTAAGTGAGAAACTCAGTGAAGAGCGTAAAAATGCAGAATTGCAAAAAGAAAATGTGATTAAAGACTTAAAACTCTTCGAAGAAAGAGCTGCTAACAAAAACTTAATGCTTTGGGGTGGACTAAGTTTGGTATTAATGATATTACTAGGGTCGACTTATTACTTCAATGCTCGAGTAAAAGAAGTAAAATCAAAACGTGAAGAAGAAACTGTGCGCTACAGAGCTATGTTTGAGGCAGAGGAAAAAGAGCGTTCACGTATTGCAAAAGACCTTCACGATGGTTTAGGGCAGTTACTTTCTACAGCAAAATTAAACGTAGCAGCACTAAAAGGCGAAGTAAATGAAGAAGATAATATATTGGTGCAGAATTCAATGAACTTGATAGATGAAGCTGTAAATGAAGTGCGCACTATTTCACACAATATGATGCCTGCCGCACTCATGGAATATGGATTGGTTTCTGCTATTGAATCATTTACCAATACAATAAATGAGTCTAAAGCACTTCATGTTAATTTTAACTACCAAGGAATGGATAACCGATTAGAGGAAAGTAAAGAAATTGCATTATATAGAGTTGTTCAAGAAATTCTAAATAATAGCATTAAATATGCTAAGGCAGATAAAATTACTATAGCATTAAATCGACTAAACAACAAAGTACACCTTTTAATTTCGGATAATGGAAAAGGTTTTGATATAAGTACCATCCATCAAAGTAAAGGCATTGGTTGGCGAAATATTTTTTCAAGAATATCTATGATAAATGGTGAAGTTAATATTGTTTCTACTGATGGAAAAGGCACAGATATCCGAATTGATGTAATTATTTAAATATGGAAATACCTGTAAAAATAATGATTGTAGATGACCATCAAATGTTTATTGATGGAATTAAATCGCTGCTTCGAAAAGAGAAATACTTACAAGTTGTATCTGAGTACCTTCGCGCTGAAGATGCATTAGAGCAGCTTAAAAAAGATACTGTCGATATTGTTATTACCGATATTAGTATGCCAGGAATGAGCGGTATAGAATTTACTAAAATACTAAAATCTACTTATTCCAATTTAAAAGTACTTGTGCTATCTATGCATAATGACAAAGAAATTGTTAGCGAAATAATGATGAGTGAAGCTGATGGCTATATCCTCAAAAATACGGGAAAACAAGAGCTCATTGAAGCACTAACTAAAATCACAGACAATGGTACTTATTACAGCAAAGAAGTCCTGTCCGTTATGGTGAATAAAGTAAAAAAAGAATGGAAAATTGAAGCCGAAACAAATGAACTGACCGATAGGGAAATAAAAGTTCTCGAATTAATTTGTGAAGAATATAGTAGTCAAGAAATCGCAGACAAGCTTTTTATTGGAAGGCGAACGGTTGATACGCACCGTCAGAATATTCTCAAAAAAACAAAAGCAAAAACCATTGTAGGCCTTATTAAATACGGCATAAGAAACGGATTCACCTCAAATATCTAATAGTACTCAACCCTCTCCTCCTATAACTCCTCCGTAATCCTACGGATATAAAATCAGTGTAATTACTTATTTTACTAACTATATATAAGAGGTAATTTTGCGGTATAAAAACATTAAAATACTCATTTTTATTCGACGTTATAAAACCATAACTCAAAAAAACATTATCCTATTATGAAAAACTTATTTATTGTATTCCTTTTATTATCTATTTATACAAAATGTTCAAGTCAAACTAAAGCAGAAACACTTCTATCTTTAAATGACAAAATAGATATACATAAGCTTTATGATAGCGAAAAAAATTACAACTATTTACTTCATGAAGTTGATTTTAATCATAACAAAACGATTAAATTTATACAATTCTGTACAGCTTTTAAACTTTGCTCAACAGCATATTATTTGACCACGAAAGAGTATTCAGAAATAACAGTCAAGCAAAAAGCAGAAAGTAAATACATTCAAATATTTTTCCCCAATAATTCTATTAAGACTAAAAAGATTAATATAAAAACGGAGGAACATTTCAATGGAGAAAACGCATCTAGTATAACAATTTTTCTAGAAAAAAATACACCACAATCTGAAGTGAGTAAAATAAAAAAAGGATTTGTTGATTTATTCAAAATGTATAATATTAAAAGAAAGGCTCTTTTGAACTAAAATCTAATTATTATAATGTCTATCAAAACTGTTGTAAGATGATGCCTTTATTCCAATAAAAAAAGAAAAATTCAAATGTGTCCTTACAGTTCACAACAACATTTATAATTGATTGCTAGTACTCGCTCGGCTACTTATGGGTTTCGAACTGCTCACAAAAAGTTAGACACTATTCGAGTTTGTACTTACTAAATTCAATGCTTAAAACACGTAACAAATCATACACAAATACGTTAGTAAAACATAAAAAACGAGCAAAATTGCTCGTTTTTTTATACCTTATTTACGCCACCAACAACACAACTTACAAATAATTTTGCTTTGTGTAGCGCGCTGTTTTTATTTCCGATCTAAGTATACCCTAATTTAGATAGTTTTTCTTTTACTGAGCTTAAAATTGTTTCGTTATATTTTACAATAACCAACAACTTTTCTACATCTATATTTACTTTAGCTGCACCTTCTATCGAATTTAATCCGTTAATAATTGTATTTTCATAACTACCACATTTTAAATTCCCTATATATATTTCTTGCTTTATTTTACTTCTTTTCTTTCTCCCACTTCATGTAACCTCCCAAAACGTTATACGGTAGAAAACCTTCTTTTAATAATATCTCAGAAGCAATTACAGATCTACCTCCAGATCGACAATAAACGTATACTGGTTTTGATTTATCTAATTTTGCTAAAGCACTATTTTTAAAATCATCAGTTGTTACATTTATTTCTATCGCATTCTCAATCGTTCCTTTTTCCCATTCAGCAGGAGTTCGTACATCTACCAATTGAATATTTTTGTCGTTTTTTAAAATAACTTGTAAATCTTTTACTGTTATATTTTTTATTTCTTCAGTTTGTGATTTACAAGAAAAAATAATTATTAAAATTAACCCTGATAAAAAAAGATATTTCTTCATATAAAATTTATTTTAATGTTGATGGACAAACCGTTGTTGTTCTAGAAATGGTTGTTTGTTTTATTGCTGAATAGCCACCTGCAACATCAATTACATTATAATAACCTCTAGCCTTTAAAATTGATGAAGCTATTACTGAACGATACCCTCCTGCACAATGAACATAAAAATCTTCATCCTTAGGGAATTCCTCTAGGTGATCATTTAAAAAATCTAACGGAGTACTTGGAGCATCTATAATATGCTCACTTTCATATTCCCCTGGTTTACGAACGTCAAATACTTTTACTTGGTTCTTTAATGCTTCTTCTAAATCATTAGCAGAAACTGAACGTAAGCTATCAACTTCTTTTCCTGATGCTTTCCAAGCATCAAAACTTCCGTCTAAGTATCCTAAAACATTATCAAAACCTACACGAGATAAACGTGTAATTGTAGTTTCTTCCTCGCCAACTGGTGTTACTAATAAAATTGGCTGCGTTACGTCTTTTATTAAAGCACCTACCCAAGGAGCAAATGTTCCTCCTAAACCAATAAAAATTGATTGTGGTATAA
>CBDTZS010000221.1:0-4595 GCA_965364955.1 uncultured Tenacibaculum sp.
AAAAATCAACACTTGTTAGGTGTTGATATGTGGTAAGTACTATTTTATTTTTAACGTTTAGTGCATGAAAAACAGCTACTTAAAGTTATTACATTTTCGGTTTAGCTCTTCGCCAAATCGTAGACTTGGCGGTGCTAATTAAAGGCTTTAACCTTCCGAATTACCAGAAATCGCTATGTTTTATACACAGTGTTGTGCGTTCGTTTTTATTTCTCAAATATATTTTTCAATTCTCTTTTGTAATTTAAGTTGTCTGTCATTCCATTATGTCCTTGACCTTCTAAAGTGATTAGTTTTATTTGTTTAAAATCTTCTTTTAATCTTATAGAAGAATTATAATTAATCACGCGATCTTGGTTTCCATGAAATATGATAATTGGCATTTTGCAATTTTTTAAATATTCATTGGTTGCAAACTTATATTTTAGAATAAAAGTCGGAATAAATGAAAATCTACTCCGCATCATATCTGTCAAGTTATAGTAAGGTGCTTGTAATATTAATTGTTTCGGATTGTTTTTTGAGGCTAAATTGGAAGCCATTCCTGTTCCAATTGAATATCCTAAGATAATTGTGTTTTGTTCTGTGTATTCTTTCTTTAATTCATCATAAACTTTTTGATTATCATCAAATAATTGTGTCTGATTCTTTATTTCCCCTTCACTTTTCCCAAAACTTCTATAGTCGAGAATAAAAACATCATAATTTAATTCAGTGTATGTTTTCGCAACATTCCCCCAGTTTTCCAGGGAGCCAGCATTTCCGTGTAAATAAAAAATTAACCCTTTCGTACTATCTGATTTGAATAATAAGCCATTTAATAATTTCCCATCTGTAGATTCAATGTTTAACTCTTTAAACTCTCCATTGAAATTGAATTGGTATTCTTTTTCTAATTTCTGAGGAAAGAAGATTAAATTTTCTTGGAAGAAATATAATAAGCCACATAGAACTATGTAAAGTCCTATGATTATCTTCAGAAATTTCAATATTTTCTTTTTCATTTAAGGTTTTTTCTAATGACGCACAACGTTTGGTATAAGATTAGTTTCGTTGTTTAAGCGACTAATTTAGCAAATACAAACCGAATAGAAAATCCGCCAGAATTTTCGTAAGCAGGCTTGAACTAGCAATAAATTATATACGGTGTTGCCACACGTTTTTTATTCGATTGTTAATTCTAATGTTTCATTTGCAAAGTTTGAAAACGCTCCTTTTTCCCCTTTTGTTAAATCAACTTCAAGTTTTAATTTCAAGTCTTTAATTTTCTCTTTAGCAATTAATTCGCTTGAGAAAATTACTCTAATTTCAGTTTCCTCGTTTTGTTTAATAGCCTCTTTGTCATAACTTAAATAAGCAATTTCTTTGTCTATTTCGATATCAGAAATATGGAATAATTTTTTGCCCATATTCTTTAAAATAAATATATATGGTTTTGAAAAGTCTTGTTTAAGTTTCTTAAACTTTAATTTCTTGTCTGAAATCTCAAAACTAATTTCTTTTGCAGGTGCATCGTATTTAATTCCGAATTGGATTTTATTCCCATTACTTGAATTAATGCTCGACATTGAATAACTTATGTTTTCTGCTAGTTCAGCGATTAAAGTAATTTTTAAATCCCTTATTTCTCCGATTTGAAGAGGCTTATTTCCTAAATCAAATTTTATGACTTCATTGCTTAAAAATTTAGTTTCTTCAAATTCAATTTCTTTATTTGAATTATTTTTTACTCGAATTATCTTTGTTATATCTTCTTTACCGTCTGTTTTTCCAAAGTCGATTAATAAATCTCCAATATTATTCTCTTGGTCGATTACAAGGTCTGTAAGATTTAGTATTTGTAATCCATATTTTGCTTTAAATTCTGTTTTGAATTTTTCTTCATCCTCAGAGTTCGATTCATTTTTACCTTTATTTTCAATTTCCTCAATGACATAGGAACCTAAATTTTGTGACCATTGCATTAAAGGTAAATTCAATTCTTCTAATATAATTGGCAGTTTTTCTGTTATCAACTTTCCAGTTCTTGAACTAAAAAAAGTTATAAGATTATCAACTTCAGTTTCTTTATAGTTTTTAGAATAAATTGGTGCAACGATTAGTTTAAGTTCATCCAAAGATTTTTTACTAACTTTTTCTTCTAATGCTTCCCAGTAATTGTCCGAAATCCCGAAATTACTTTGCTTTTGATATTCGATTGTTTGAGTAATTATTTTCTCGATATTATTTATAGTCCCATCTAATTCTAATAGTTTATGTATTTTTCCATCAATTGCTTGAGCATTGATTTGGATTGAAAAAAATGTAATTAATACGATAAATATTGTCTTTTTCATAGGTTTTGGTCAAATATATGGTAACGTGTTTGTATATTATTTGTTGCGTGATTAAGCACCCAATTTAGTAAATACAAACTGAATAGAAAGTCTGCGAGGACTTTCGTAAGTAGGCTTGAACTAGCAACAAATTATATGCGTTGTTGGGCTTTCGTTTTTTATTTTTCTTCTTTTTTTTCAAAGACAGAACTTAATTTTTCAATTCCACCTTCTATGAAATAGTAGCTGTTTTCATATTCTTTCTCAAATTCTGGACTCAATTTAAATTTTCCTTTTTTCCAATTTTCAATAATTTTTTCAGTTGATATTATAATTTTCTTTGATTCTATCACTTGAGAAGGAAACTTATTCCAAGGTAAGCTATAAGTTGCTTGTTCAAACTTTATAGAGACTGAATC
The DNA here is from genome assembly GCA_965364955.1 of uncultured Tenacibaculum sp. Taxonomy (GTDB): domain Bacteria; phylum Bacteroidota; class Bacteroidia; order Flavobacteriales; family Flavobacteriaceae; genus Polaribacter. The sequence goes on from CBDTZS010000221.1 coordinate 2,735, forward strand.
ACCATATATTTGCTTAAATAATTTAGGAAATTTCTCATTCTTTAGAGGTAAATTATATCCAGTATATGGATTATACATTAATGGATTTAAAAATTTTGACCCTGCAATTTCTCCATTCTTTATAGGAGCAATATGGATTCCTGTTCCACAACCAAAACCTCCAAAAGGAATAGAGTCAATTTTTCCATTTTTAAATACATTATAACTAATTCTAATTCTCGAATTTGGTTCTCCCCAAGTTACATAATAGAATTTTTCATTTGTCGTATTTTTAAAACCTAAATATATTGAATCTAATTTTTCAAAATCTTTCGGATTTGAAATCCACTCAACGGGTCTTTTATTTTCTTCAGAAACATTATTCCAACAGTTGTCCCAGAATTCTCCCCAAGGTCTTTCTTTATCCTTTTTATAGAATGATTTAGCTACAAATAAATCAAAGAATGGAGTTTTCTGATATGGCTCATTCTTAAATTCATTAAACTTCGAAACTATTATTCCAATAGGAATAATTAAAATTAACAAAAATGCAATAATTATCTTCTTTTTCATTTTTTCAGTTCGAGTGAGAAATGAAGCCCAACTAGTTATATCTAAACAAATATATTGTTTATCTAGTTGATATTTCTAGATAACAGAACATCTTGTCTTTATTCATAAAGAAAATAAAACAGTAAATTTACTAGAGATAATATTTGTTTTACTTACCTCAATTATGTCAAAGAGTTTTTCGATTTTATTAGATCCGATAACTACAGGTTTATTAATATTCGTTTACTTAAATTTTGACATAAAAAAATCAACACTTGTTAGGTGTTGATATGTGGTAAGTACTATTTTATTTTTAACGTCTTGGTCAAAACTTTTTATTTAGTTATATCTTTTTCTTTATAAAGCCAAATCAAAAGATTTGGCGGACTCTATAAATATACAGTAAACTTTGGATTAAGCACGAAAACCCGTATTAATTATAGTCATTGTTGTGTTTAGTGTTTTGTATTTCAGTCTGTAAGTTTTAGTCCATTTTACAATATTTTTGTAAGTTCATTAAAGATTTCAAAATAGTGATTTTCAGTTCGTAATTCAATTTTTAATATTCCATTTTTGAGTTCAATAATGTATATTTCTTCTTTTTTAAAAAGTTCATTTGTTGTTTTTATAATTCTTTTTAAGAAATTAGAATGTTGATTTCCCAATTCAATCACGTATTTTTTCGAAACGTCTAAAGTTTTTAATTTATTACCAACATTTAATTTAATAAAATCTATTTTTTCTTTTTTTCTAATTTTAAAGTCAGAGCTTGAATTGTCAATTCGTTTTGTTGTCCATTCTACTAAAACTAATAAACATTGAGATTTAGATGATAACCATAAATTTCCAGAAGAAGTAAATGTTGATTTTTTATATTTTAAAGTCCAAGTTTTCGGTTCTGTTATTTTGCCATAAATTGCATAGGACCAAGCATTATATTTTCCTTTAACTTCTCCATTTTTTTTCGCAATGAAGTTTGCAAATTCAGAGCAAAAATTTTCGTTCAGTTTGAAAAATGGTGAAGAATATTCATCAGGAGATGCATCTGGTTTTATTATCATTTTATCCGTTTTTATTTCTGTCATAGCATTAAACACAACTAGTTATATCTAAACAAATATATTGTTTATCTAGTTGATATTTCTAGATAACAGAACACCTTCTCTTTCTTTATAAAGAAAATAAAACAGTAAATTTACTAGAGATAAAATTTGTTTTACTTACCACAATTATGACAAAGAGTTTTTCGATTTTATTAGATCCGATAACTACATGTTTATTAATATTCGTTTACTTAAATTTTGGCATAAAAAAATCAACACTTGTTAGG
>CBDTZS010000222.1:0-4590 GCA_965364955.1 uncultured Tenacibaculum sp.
CCTTCACCAAACGTAAATGTATGATTAACATCAGCTCCTGCATTAAACCCATCTCCTTCTTTAGTTATACCTGAACTAATATTTACTTGCGTAAAATCAACATCTTTCTTTAAAATAATGTTTATAACACCCGCAATTGCATCAGAACCGTATTGAGCAGATGCTCCATCACGTAAAACCTCTACTCTTTCAATTGCTGCTGTAGGTATACTTTTCATATCTACCCCTACTTCTCCTTTTCCTGGAGTATCATTCACATATACTAAAGCACTTTGATTTTTACGTTTACCGTTCACCAAAACTAAAGTTCTACTTGGTCCTAAACCTCTTAAATCTGCTGGGTCAAAATGAGCTGTTCCATCAGAAACTGTTTGACTACTTGCATTATAAGAAGGTATTGCATATGTTAACATTTGATCAATACTTGTTTGACCTGTAGCTTGCAATTCTCTTACACTTACATTATCAATAGGTACTGCTGAATCTAAAATAGTTCTAGGCTTTGAACGGTTACCTGTCAATACTACTTCATCTAAAAAATTACCTTCTTTTAAAACTACAGTAACAAAAGAACCTTTATATACTGTTTTTTCTAATGTGGTAAGACCAACAGAAGAAAAAACTAATGTAACTGGGATCTTTTTTACTTTAATCTCAAATTCACCTTGTTCATTAGTGCTAACTCCTTTAACCGTGTTTTTTTCCAAAACATTTACAAAAGGAAGCGGAGCTCCGCTTTCATCAACAACTTTACCTTTAACTTGTTGAGCGAAAATCATAACCGAGGTTAAGAAAAAACTCAAGAAAAATAACTTTAATTTTAAATTCATAATTTAAATTTTACACGTTAGTTATAACAATAATACTGATTTTAATGTAAAAAACGCAACAACAATGACTTAAATAGTTAAAATACCTAAAAAAAATCATAATTTTTTTAATAATTCTCTTTATTGCTTTAACCTAACTTTAACAGCTGTTATTTTCTTATTATTGTAGTTTTGTTTCACGAAATTATAATATACTTTAATTACTATGAATGTAGATGTAAGAGCTATTAATGAAAAGATAGAAAGAGAAAGCGCTTTTGTTGATTTATTAACAAATGAGATGAGTAAAGTCATCGTTGGTCAGAAATATATGATTGAACGATTGCTTATTGGACTTCTTGGTAATGGACACATTCTGTTAGAAGGTGTTCCTGGGCTAGCAAAAACTTTAGCTATCAATACACTATCTAAAGCAGTACAAGGTAGTTTTAGTCGTGTTCAGTTTACTCCCGACTTATTGCCTGCAGATATTGTAGGAACTATGATTTATAACATGAAGGAAAATGACTTCATGATTAAAAAAGGTCCCATTTTCGCTAACTTCGTTTTAGCAGATGAAATTAACCGTGCGCCTGCCAAAGTTCAATCTGCATTATTAGAAGCAATGCAAGAGCGTCAGGTAACAATTGGTGATGAAACTTTTAAGTTACAAGAACCTTTTTTAGTAATGGCTACTCAAAACCCTGTTGAACAAGAAGGAACATATCCTCTTCCTGAAGCCCAGGTTGACCGTTTTATGTTAAAAACGGTGATTGATTACCCGAAGATTGAAGATGAACAGCTAATTATGCGTCAAAACTTAAGTGGAAGTTTTGAAAAAGTAAATCCAGTAGTTTCTGTAGCCCAAATTATTAAAGCTCGTGAAGCCGTTAACGAAGTATACATGGATGAGAAAATTGAAAAATACATTCTTGACATTGTATTTGCTACTCGTTATCCTGAAAAATATAATTTAGAAAAACTACAACCCTTAATTAGTTTCGGAGCATCCCCTCGTGGAAGTATCAATTTAGCAAAAGCAGCAAAATGTTATGCTTTTATTAAACGAAGAGGTTATGTAATACCTGAAGATGTTCGCGCAATAGTAGATGATGTTTTACGCCATAGAATTGGAATTACTTACGAAGCGGAAGCTGAAAACATTACTTCATTAGATATTATCAACTCAATTATAAACGAAATACAAGTACCTTAATTGAACTAAGCTAAAGTTTACCCCCCTTAAACAGCTATTATGACATTTAAATTAACAACGTACAAAACGTTAAAAGGAACAAAGAAAATTTTAGAATTAAAAAAAATAAAAAGCACAGAAGCTATTATTTACAAAGACAACTCGCCCTGTTACTTTGTAGATTGTTTTGATTTACAAACAGAATCAAATGTAATTATGAATGGTTTGGTTTTAGGTAAACAAAGAAAAATAAGCAATGTAATAAAAGAAATTGGCGTAAAAAATAAGGTGAATTTATCAATACAAGAAGCGCCATTTTTATCATTTGAAAAAGACATAGAGTATATAGAAATGGAGTTACCACCATTACCTGAATCTTGGTTAAATTAATGGATACAAAAGAATTACTAAAAAAAGTTCGTAAAATCGAAATTAAGACACGTCGTTTGTCTAATCATATTTTGGGAGGAGAATACCACTCAACCTTTAAGGGTCGAGGTATGACTTTTTCTGAAGTACGCCAATATCAATATGGAGATGATATTAGGGCTATTGATTGGAATGTAACTGCACGTTATAACGAACCTTATATAAAAGTTTTTGAAGAAGAGCGTGAACTAACGGTTATGCTAGTTGTTGATATATCAGGTTCAGAATCTTTTGGTACTTCTGAGCAATTTAAAAAAGATACAGTTACCGAAATTGCGGCAACACTTGCTTTTTCTGCTACCCAAAATAACGATAAGGTTGGATTGATCTTGTTTTCGGATCAAATGGAACTTTTTATTCCTCCAAAAAAAGGAAAAAGTCATGTTTTAAGAATTATTCGAGAATTGATTGAATTTCAACCAAAAAGCAAACAAACAAATATTAGTGAAGCTTTAAAATTTTTATCAAACATTATGAAAAAGAGAGCCATTGTTTTTATGCTTTCTGATTTTATGGATGATGATTATGAGCGCACATTAAAACTTGTTGGTAATAAACACGATGTAACAGGTATTCGTGTGTATGACAAACATGATGAAGAAATTCCTAATTTAGGAATGGTACCGATGGTTGATGCCGAAACAGGAAACACACATTTAGTAAATACGAGTTCTGCTTCTGTTAGAAACCAATACAAAGCAAATGCTTTACGACTAGCAGATTATTTCGAAACTACTTTTAAGAAGAGTGGATCTGGAACGATTAACACTCGTGTAGATGAAAACTACGTGAAAAAATTATTAGGATATTTTAAACGAAAGTAATAGTTATCTACTTTAATGATAGTATAAAAAAATGAGAGCTAAATTATTCTACATATTCTTACTTACTTGTTGCGTTGGATTTTCACAATCGAACAAAATACATGTTGAAATTGACACTACCAATATTCGTATTGGAGAACAATTTCAATATAAAATTTCAGTGGATGAAACTGAAAATGTTATCATTCCTAAGTTATTAAATTTAAAGGGATTAGAGGTTATTGATACTTTAAAGATAGACACCATTAAAAACAAGTTAATTCAAAGATATATCTTAACTGGTTTTGATAGTGGTGCTTTTTACATTCCACAACAACAAATTTTCATTAAAAATCAAGCATATTTAACAGATAGCTTACTTGTTAATGTAGCAACGATAGCTATTGATACTACAAAAATTAAAAAATTCCCTATTAAAGGAATAAAAGGAGAAGCATATCAATTCGATGATTTCAAACAATATGTTTATTGGGGCGTTGCGGTTTTAATTCTTGTACTGTTGGTATTCTATTATTTCCTTTTCAAAAAGAAAAAAGAAACCAAAGAAGAGATAATTGTTCCATTATTACCTCCGTATGAAGAAGCAATAGAAAGACTTCAAGAATTAGACAAGAAATTACTTTGGCAAAATAATCAGACTAAAAAATATTATAGCGAGTTAACAGGAATTGTTAGAGAGTATATCGAAAGAGAGTTAAACGTACCAGCATTAGAAATTACAACAGATGAATTGATTGCTGTTCTAGATGATTTTAATGAAGTTAAATCGATTGAGACTAATAAAGAAACTATTTATAAATTAAGAAAATTATTACAAGAATCTGATTTAGTGAAATTCGCGAAATCTAAACCTATGGCGCATCAAATTGAGCAAGATCGTAAAGATGCTAAAAATGTAATAGATAATTTAAAACCTAAAAAAGAAGTAGTAGAAGATGAACTGGAATAATTTTGAATTTCATAGTCCGGAATTTTTATGGTTGTTGCTATTAATTCCGATGTTAGCATTCTGGAATTTCTATTCTAGAAAAAAAGATAGCGCGCAACTAACAATTTCAAGTGTTAAAGGGTTTAAAATACAAGGTTCAATTTTATCGAAGCTAAAACCTTTATTATACCTATTACGCCTAGTCGCTTTAACATGTTTAGTTGTTGCTTTAGCTCGACCAAGAAATGTTGCTGTAAGTAAAAAAACAAAAACGAATAGAGGTATTGATATTGTAATGGCAATTGATGTATCAGCCAGTATGCTTGCTAAAGATTTAAAACCAAATCGTTTAGAAGCACTAAAAAAAGTGGCTATCGACTTTGTAAATCGTCGACCAAACGACCG
>CBDTZS010000223.1:0-4555 GCA_965364955.1 uncultured Tenacibaculum sp.
TTCAATTTTAACCTGTAGCCATATTTCAGGACAAGACATATACCAGAAATGAGAATGAGAAGAATAATTACAATTACTTTTTTATTATTAACAGTAACTTCTTTTAGTCAAAAGCTAAAAAAGAAAAAGGAAAATAAAGGAAATGGAAAAGCTATATATTATGTACTTAAATCCGATCAATCTGTTAAACACGGAGAATATAAAATAAAAGCATATTCAGGAAGTGCAATATTATTAAGTGGAACGTATTCTTATGGAGAAAAAGTAGGGAAATGGACAGAAAAATATTATAGAAAAGGAAGAGAATTAAAAAGTGTTGGCGAATACAAAAAAAATCTTAAAGTAGGAAAATGGAGTTTTTACAATCCAAAAGGAGAATTAGTACAAGAATATGATTTCGACACAAATGAGCTGATTAAATCGATAGAATGTGGAGAAAAAAAAGATTATGACGTTTATATAAATGAAAAAATAGTAAAGTCAATTCTTGAATGTCCACCTTCATATATTGGTGGAAAAGAAGCTTTGACTTATGAATTATATAAAAAAATATCTTACTCTTTTGACTTTAAATCAAACTCTGAAGGCAGAACTAAAATTGACATAGATAATTCAATATCTTTTTTTATAGATGAGAAGGGAGATATAGATAATATTAAATTCGCAAAAAAAGTTGAAATAGACAAATTAAAAGAATTTATTGAAAAACAAGTTTTAGAAAGAAAGGGAAAATGGTTAGCTGGTAGTTTGAATGGATCAAAAGTCAAATCCAAAATTGAAATAAAATTTAGAATTAAGTTAATGTTTTAAAAAAATTAATGCCAACACCGTGTATAATTAATTGCTTGCTTCTTGCCTACTTTGGAAATTCCTTCGGAATTTCCGCTGGTCAATTTATATTTATTTAGGTACTTAAACCACACAACTAATCATACACAAATACGTTAGAAAACCTATAGTTAATTTTATTAGTTAACTACTATCGGCGGATATAATTAATATTAACTATATATATTTGTTACCCAACATTAAGACCGAATGAACTCTAAAACTAAATATTCAATAATTTTAATTGCTTTAGTCGGACTTGTATTTTTAATATTTAGTTCTATTAAGTGGATGTATTGGGAACTTGAATATCTTCTGATTGCAAAGGTTTTATTTATAATCGGAATTATAAGTTTTATATTATATTTCTTGGCTAAAGATTGGCGAAAAGTATTGACAAGAATAATGTTATTTTCTTTTTCTATTTCACTAATGTTTAGTGTTTACTTATCATACGCATACTTTGAACGAGAAAAATCAATTGCAATAATGATTAAATATGAACGTGCGAATTGTGAAAGTCTTAAAGAATTTTTTGCGACTGATTTGAAAAATAAACAAATAAAATTCTTTCAATATGGAATGGGAACTGATATTGAATTACACGAAAAACTGAAATCAAAATACGGAATTGAATCCTTTGGAATGGGTTGTATGAAATTATCAACGATTGATTGTTATAATGATTTGGTGAATAATTATCTGATAGAAAAACATAATGATTCAATTGTAAATGGAAGATAAAAACGTTGGGTAACACCGTATATAATTTATTGCTAGTTCTTGCCTACTTACGAAAATCCTCGCGGATTTTCTATTCGGTTTTTATTTGCTAAATTAGGTGCTTAACCACGCAACAAACCATATACAAACACGTTGTAGGTAATTTAGGAAACTATATGGAAAATGATTTTTGCTTTAGATGTGGCACTACTCTAATCTTTTCAGAAGATTCGAATAATATTTATTCAAGTGAATGTGAAAAATGTGAACAAGGATACTCAAAAGAGATGGGAAAATCATTAATTGAAAGTAGAGGAGTTTCATCATTCACAATACCTCTATATTCTATAATTTTTGAAAAAGAGAAAATATCTGAAGAACGAATAAATCAAATTGCTTCATCCTATATTGAATATGATAAAAGGTATATAAAATCCTTTACTGAAGATATTGATGAGGAGATAAGTAATCCCAAACGAAAATTAATTGACTTGCTTAACCTAGAAGGAACAGAAGAAATAGCACGCGATTACTTGAATCGTTTGTCAAATAAAATAAAAGATAAGTTGAAATCAGAGATTAAATAAATCCCAAACTAAAAACTACCTACAACAAAACCTATAAATAATACGGGGTCTGGTGTGTAATCCGAGAAGTAATTCTATCTTTACTTTATCGCCAAATCTTTTAATTTGGCCTTTACAAAACAACAAACTAAAAACAAAATCGAAAAGCTCTGTCTTGTGACGATACGAAAATCCGTGGATTTTCTGCCCCGTAAAATTCATAGCTAAACGTTAGGTGCAATTACAAATGAGAGCTTTAAAATCAGTAGAACTTAAATTAATAAAAGGACTAACCAATGATCAATTTGAAATTCCTCAAATAGTGAGAGAACTAAATGACGGTGGAATGGGTTCAATTTCATTTGACTTAGAAAATTCCCAATCACGAAAAAGACAAATAATATCAGCTGAATATATAGATAAAGATGGAATATTAGTTGATATAGAACTAACTTGTGATAACAATGAAAAGCTTTTTGAATTAGACTTTTGGAAAGTTGACTATAGTCCGTTAATATCTTTCCCTACTTTTGAAAATTTAAAAGTAAAAACATCCAATAATGAAAATACCAAAAATTAAAGGATTAATAGATAGAAGGATTTTAATCAATTACCAAATTGACAAAGAAGTTTTGGAAAATTATTTACCAAATCCTTTTAAACCGAAATTAGTAAACGGAAAAGGAATTGCTGGAATTTGTTTGATTAGATTAAAAGAAATTAGACCAAAAGGATTTCCAAAACTAATTGGAATTTCATCTGAAAATGGAGCTCACCGAATTGCAGTTGAATGGACTGAAAATGGAAAACTAAAAGAAGGAGTTTACATTCCTAGAAGAGATACGTCATCTAAATTAAATTCTCTCGCTGGTGGAACAATTTTTCCTGGAATTCATCATTTGGCAAATTTTACAGTAAATGAAAACAATAATAATTACGAAGTAGGATTTGTAAGTGACGACCAAACTTCATTATCAATCATAGCAAAAGAAACGAACATCTGGAATAACGAAAGTGTATTTGAAAATTTAAAATGTGTTTCTGATTTTTTTGAAAATGGTTCTATTGGATATTCGCCAGATAAAAACGACTTTGATGGACTTGAATTAAAAGCATATAATTGGAAAGTCTCCTTATTGCATGTAGAAAAAGTGACGTCAAGTTTCTTTGAAAATGAAAATATTTTTCCAAAAGGCTCTGTAAAATTTGACAATGCTCTATTGATGAAAGATATTGAACACGAATGGATTGGACTAAAAAAAATAAAAAAAAGCACCTAACAAAACCTATAATTAATACGGGTTTTGTTACTAAACCAAAAGCCCAGAGATTCAAAACAAGACCGCCAAATCTTTATGATTTGGCTTTATAGATAAAAAGATAAAACAAAATATAAAGATTTGGCTATAGAGTAATCCGAAAGTTCACTACCACGAACTTCCGTACTAATCATAGCCAAACGTTACCACACATTTGAAAAAAATACTGTACATAATATTAATAACCTTTTTGATTTTGACTTTTGTTGTACTTGCAATGGGTGGCGGACACGGAACTTTTTTGCCAGCTAAATTGATTTATCCATATTCAATGATAATAACACTTACGAATAACCAAATCGGAATTTTAGAAATAATTATTGCCATAATTCAAATCCCTTTATATTCAATTGCAATAAATAAGAAATTGAAATGGACTTTTTTAATTTTAGGGATTCATATAGTTTCAGCAATTATTTGTCTGAATATTCCAACCGAAACATTTAGCGGATAATATGAAAAAAGGAATTTTAACAACAATAATTGGAATTATAATTATCGGAATTGGTTATTTCGGACTTGAAATGTATGTCTTTGCAAAAGGCGTTAAAGAAGATGCAAAAAAAGAAAATCTGAATACGGAATTAAATGCTCAAACTCAATTTTCTGGTTATCCGACTTCCGACAAAGTTGAATTTAAGATTAAAGCGGAAAAAGAATATTATGTTGGAAAACCAATTGAAATAAAACTGATTTGGAAAAATGAATCTGATAAAAACGAAAAAATAATGATTAGAGATTATTGGGAGCATCCAATCGGAACTGGAGCATCAATAATGGATTTAAATAATGTAAAATTAACAAACCAAATTTCAAGTCATATATTAAGTTCTCAATTATTTTCACCAGACGACTTAAAAGAATATGAAATTGAACTCAAGCCAAACGAAACAAAAGAATATTCAGTTGACTTATTAAAAATGCCAATTTTAAAACAAACTGAATCTAATCCGAAAAGTACTTTACCGAAAGGAAAGTATAAAATTCAGGTGTTTTATTATTCAAAAATGTCGAAAGAAATTGAAATCGAAATAAAATAAAAACGTGTGGTAAAAAACAAGTATATAATACTTAATTTTTCACTAAAACACTTCTATAGCTGTCTTCGTAAATTAACCC
>CBDTZS010000224.1:0-4537 GCA_965364955.1 uncultured Tenacibaculum sp.
TCGATCAAAACACAAATATAAAATGTTACATTTTCAATTATATCTAATAATGAAAATATAGATATTCTTGTTTTCATCGATTATGAAGCCAGAAATAAATTTTTTAATTTTAGATGAACCTACGAATGATTTAGAGGTTGTTACACTAAATTTCTTATAGATTATCTTGGTAATTTAATGGTGGCTTCTCACGCCCGTTATTTTATGGATAAAATGGTTGATAATTTATTTGTATTCAGAGGAGAAGGTCATATTGAAGATTTTCCTAGTAATTGCTCTGATTTTAAAACCTATGAAGATTCTAGGGTAAAAAAAGCTAGAGAAGTAAAACTACAGTTAAAACACCTATAAATACCATAGTTAAAACACCTAAAAAGGTAGCATTGACTTTTAATGAGAAACGTAAGTGGGGTTTTTTAGAAAAAGAGATAGAAAGACTTCAAAAAAGGATATAACTTATTGAAAGTAAATTTATGAAAGCAGAATTTTCATCTGAAGAAATTAATGATAAATCAAAAGAACTTCGAGAAACAATAGGTGCTTTAGAAACAAAAGAAGAAAATTGATTAGCGCTTTCTATGAAAATACAAGGCAATCATTACATAAAAATCCCCATCATACAAAAATGCAATCTTCTAGTTTTTAATGAATTAATTAACATGTTTGTGAAATAAAAGCACTTTTTTTTTATTTTTAAAAAAGATTATTCCCTAAGTTTAACAAGAATTATAAATTATATATATGTAATTTTTAAGTAATAATTTTAAAGTCCCTCGATATGAAAAAAGAAAGAATTGTTTTAATGCTTTGGCTAGTAGTCGCCATTAATTTTGTAACCGCACAAGAAATATGCGAATCACCAAAAGAAAACTTAGTAGACTTAAACAGTATTACCAAATGTAGTATTACAAAATCGGAAGACCCTTCCAAAAAAAGATCCAAACGAATTTCTGTAAGAGTTTCCGCATCTAGGCGGAATTTAATCAAAAGAAGAAGAGTAAAAAAAGCTATAAAAGGCGTTGGAAACGTTAATACAGCTGGAGTTGAAGACCTCAAGAAGAACGTAGAAGTTTCAAAAAACATTTTTTTAAAGACAAATCTAGATAATATTACTAGTAAATTATCTTCAGAACAAGCAAGAAGCGCCTTAGCTTTTGAAGAGGTAGATAAAATTCCTCTTTTTAAGTCTTGTAAAGAAGATAAGGAACAAGAAAGCCTAGATTGTTTTAACGAACAAATGATGTTGCATATTCAAAAACACTTTAGATATCCTAACGAAGCAGTTTTATCTAAAACTGAAGGAGAAGTATGGATTCGTTTTATCATAGATGAAAACGGAAATGTAACGAACATTAAAACCTTAGGTCCAGATAACGGTAAGTTATTAACAGAAGAAGCAATTAGAGTTGTTTCTAATTTACCCAAATTCGTTGCAGCAACGAAAAAAGGTAAAAATGTGTTTTCTAAGTTTGGATTTCCTATTAATTTTTCATTAGAAGAATAAAACTCTTCCTAACCCAAGTATAATCAACAACCACTAAATTATGATTAGATCATTAGTTACAATACTAGTGTTGTTTTGTAGTGCCTTAATAGCTGCACAAACAACTGTTAAAGGAAAAGTATTCGATATATACTTAGAATCTTTATCCTCAGTGAAAGTTAAATCGCTACAAGAAAGAACAACAACAGATGCCGACGGTAATTTTACATTAAAAGTAACCCAAAAATTCCCTTTTACCATAGAGGTAACAGGTGTTGGATACCAAAAACAAACGGTAGAGATTACCAAAGAAAATCAAAAAATTAATGTTGTATTAAAAGTAAAAACAAGACTACAAGAAGTTGTAATTTCTGCTTCACGTACTCCTGAACGAATACTAGAGTCGCCAGTAACGGTAGAACGAATTGGTACTAGAGATATAAAAAATGGCACTTCGCTTAACTTTTATGATGGTTTGGTAAATTTAAAAGATGTAGATATACATAGCATTGGTTTTAATGTAAAAAGTATTAATACTAGAGGTTTTGCATCCTTAGAAAATGTGCGTTTTGTACAGTTAGTTGATGGTGCAGATACAGCGAGCCCCTCAGGAAATTTTTCTTTTGGTAATACATCAGGTCTAAACGAATTAGATGTTATGAACCTAGAAGTATTACCAGGGGCGGCATCAGCTTTATATGGTGCTAATGCCTTTAATGGTATCTTATTAATGCGTAGTAAAAACCCATTTGATTATGGAGGGATTAGCGCTTATTTAAAATCAGGAGTAAGTGATCATCACCAAGATATCGGAGGAAGAAATTCTTTTTATGATAGGGGTATTCGAATGGCCTATGCCTTTAATGATAATTTTGCAGCTAAAGTAAATTTTAGTCAATTACAAGCTGAAGAATGGCATGCTGGAGATGACAGTAATATAGGATTAAATGGCAATATTGGACCCGGAAACAGAAATAATACTACTGCCTATAATGGTGTAAATATATATGGAGATGAATCTAATAATGATATTAAAACTATCCTTTATTTTTTAGAACAAGAAGGTGTAATTTCACCTGGAATTATGCAACAAGTACCTAATTCTAGAGTGTCAAGAACAGGGATTAGTAACCGTAATTTAGTAGATAACAACAATGCGGAGTCTATATTTTTTGACGGGTCTTTATATTTTAGACCCACAGGAAAAGAAAATCTTGAATTAATATGGAACTCTAAATATACGTATGGTGATAATACCTTACAAGGAAATACACGTTATGTTCAAAAAGGAGCCTTATTTCAGCAGCATAAATTAGAGTTAAAGTCTAAGTATTTAACCGTTAGAGGATATTATGTGAATTTTGACCAAGGAGATAATTCGTTCAATAGCATTTTATTATCCGAAGGGATAAACAATTCTTTTTCATTAGATGATATCTGGTATGAAGATTACGGAGCTGTTTATGGTAATACATTTGAAACAGCAATAGCAACGAATACGTTAGAGCAAGCTAATATTATTGCGCATGAAGCAGCTAGAACCTATGCAGAACGACATAAACCGGTGAGTCTTGGAGCACATTCGGGTGGGTTTGATGCAATTTCTAATTCACTTAAAAATAAAATAATTAGTGAAGGGGGTGCTAAAACTACAGATAACTCTAGTTATATAAATGGCGATGTTGATTTGAATTTAACTGATGTTGTTACCTTTGCTGACATTCAAATGGGGGCAACCTACAGGCAATATGAATTAAATTCTAGTGGTCAGTTGTTTACAGATTTAAACGCTCCGATTATTTATGATTCTTATGGTGTTTATGCACAGGTGATTAAAAAACTAGTTGATGATCGCTTAAGGTTAACCGGGTCAGTTCGTTATGATAAATCTTCAAATTTTAAAGGGAATTTCTCTCCTCGACTTTCTATTACTTATGCTGGAGGGCCAAATAAAAATCACAACTTTAGAGCATCTTTTCAAACTGCCTTTAGAAATCCTAATTCAGTAGATCAATATGCAAATCAGAATTTAGGAGGCGGTATTTTTGCTATGGGAAATGTACCTGAAAATATAGAAAGGTATGTATCTCGAACAATTGCATTAAGATCAGGAAGTCCTGGAATTCCTGTAGTAGGGAATGAAGTTATTTTAAGTGGAGCACAAATAATAGCGAATTCATATACTTTAAATTCACATCAGGCATTTAGTAATGCACTTATAGAAAGTGTAGATAATAACATTAGTCCATTATTAGCAATTCAAAACAATGTTGGACTCCTAGAAAAAGCAGTTATTAATACATTAAAAGCAGAGGAAGTAAAAACATTTGAAATGGGATATCGTAGTTCTTTTGATTTGTTTGGTAATCTATTTGAGATTGATGTGAATGGATATTATAGTATTATAAAGGGTTTTATTCTAACCGAAATCGTAAGTACACCTTTATTTGGTAATATAGATGAAGGAAGTACCGATTTATTAGCTCCTATTGCAATTGGTATATATGATTACGCACAATTTGCTATTAGAACCAATAGCGCAGAAAATCATAGCTACTACGGTGGTGGTTTTTCTTTGAGTACTTCGGTTTTTGATGGATTAAATATTGGGGTAAATTATATGTATAATAAATTTAACAATGATCATCATGATGATAATGGAACAGGGAGTTTTTTTAATACACCAGCGCATAAAATTAGAGCCTCTTTAGGGAAAGAGAATTTATTTAAAAATGTTGGTTTTAATATAAATGCACGTTGGCAAGATAGTTTCTTATGGACTTCTAACAGTATAAACAGTATTGTACCCTCTAGAACTGTGTTAGATGCACAAATAAACTTAAGAGTACCTAGCATAAAATCAACTTTTAAAGTGGGAGGTACCAATTTATCAGGCACGCCTTATTTAACTGCTCCTGGTATAGGTAAAATAGGATCTGTATACTATGTTTCTTGGAAAATTAATGATTAATAACTTTTGAATTAATAGTTTTCGTTTTAAACAGAAACTATTTTTTTTGAATATTAATTATACTTTAACAATCGCTTCTTTAT
>CBDTZS010000225.1:0-4528 GCA_965364955.1 uncultured Tenacibaculum sp.
TTCTTAGGTTATTCCCAGCTTGAGTACGTTGAGAAATTGTTTTTAATCTATTGATTCCTTGTTTTTCGATGTACTTTTCGAGTAAACCTGTATGTGGATTGCGAAAATAATAATAAACATACCATGATTTACTTAAATCAGGTTTACTATTTTCTTTAATTTTTGGTATAAATAACTTGGGAGTAGAAAACAATTTTTTAAGGTAATTTACAGGTACTTTTACAGGTACTTTTACAGGTACTTTAATGTTTTTAATATAAAAAAAATCTTTCATTATAATTAGTGATTTTAGTTAACTAACTAATAAAGAAAGACTTAATATGTGTGCACATAACAGGAGTTGAACCTGCACGTCCTTACGGACACAAGCCCCTCAATTTAGTGTTTAATAAACTCACTTTTTTAACTTTCTGTTTTACAGTTAAATAACTTTACGCCTTTTTATAAAAAAGATCTAATTACTGGTACTTTTATAGGTACTAAGTTTTACAAATATAACAAAATAAATGTTCGTGAAATGTTAACGCTGTAAGGGTTAGCCTTACTTTAGGGAATGGGATTGGGTATTGCGGTTTAAATAAAATAATGTTTATTTGCTACTGAAAAAGAAAATAAACGCAATTATATACTCAAGGGGTAAAAGAAATGAAGCAATTAAGTTTCTTTAAAGACCTGTTATTTATAATACCCACCCTATTGTAACACAGAATAATAGGGCTATTTTTACTTTTTTTAATAATTATTTAAAATAAAGTAAAAATGAAAAAGGTATTAGTAGTATTAGTAATGTTTTGTGCAATGGTATTAACTAGTTGTACGGATAATTCAGAAGAAAATTTAGCTAAAGAAAATGAAACACAAAAACTCCAATCAACAACTCCAGGGAATGACGGAACAATCGGAGGAGACGACGAAGAAGAAGAAACAGGGGGAGAATAAGACAAAAAGCATACTATATGGTATTTTGGCTTTTATTGTTGTTGCTATGTCATTGTTTCAATCACCTTTGAACAGATATTCTGATCTCCAGAAAGAAAACAAAACAAAGTATCTCCCAATAATAAAGGAGAGAAATTTTACTCAAGATTCTTTGTTAAATGAATTAGGAAAAACTCTTTCAATCGCAGAATATAAAGCTGTTAAAAAAGAATCTTGGTTATTTTCTCAAAATAAATTAAAAGGTTACACGAAAATCAAAAAAGAAGCGAACATAAAGCAATCGTTCCTCGGAAGAGATAGTCTAAAGTTTTGGGCATTTCAATTTGGATTAATTCTATTAGGTTTCTATTTCTCAATTAAATCATTAATTGAAGATTATAAAAAATCATTGAGAACAGGTCATGAAATAATTTCTATAATAGGAATTTCTGTCTGTTTATTTTGGTTTTACCATCTTTTCTTTCAGACGGCAGAAGATTTTTATACTGAAACGTATTTGATTTTTAAATTTATAATAAGTTTAGGTATTGGTTATTTTGTATCCAGACTAATAAAGTATTACGCAATTAAAGACGGGGTTATTAAAACTTTAATAGATTTAGTTTTAAGAATAAAAACTAAGCATTATAGAAAAATGGCTACAAACGCTCTTTATGCAGAAAAGTATGATAAATCTATAGATTCAGTTGAAACAGTAAAACAGCAAACTAAAGAGTTAGATAAAGATATTTCTGAAACTATAAAGAAAATTGCTATTTAATGAAAAATATCACAAAACTTTTTACTGGCATTTTCAAAAGAAAAACTAAGTTAACAGAAGAACAAATATCTTATATAAAAGAAGATACTAGTATTGAAATAGAGAAAGTAGTTGAAAAAATAAAAGAAGATCTTGATAAAAAGAATCAAAAAATACATAATTTATTAGTTGACATTATGCTTCTTGAAAATGATATTATCTAAAAGAATGTAATAAATAAAATAAAAAAAACTCCATTATATATAATGGAGTTTTTTTATTTTATATTTTGTTTAGCCTTCTTTAGAAGTTTTTCTTTTTCTTCCTCTAAGGTTTCTATAACTTTATCTTTCAATTCACTTTCCATTAAAAGATTGTAAACTGTATTCTTTTTAAATTCTTCTTTATTCTTGAATATGTAAGTGGTAATTTCTTCTATAGAAAAATCTTCTAGGCTTTTCTTTTTAAACTCTCCTATCATATTTCCGTTACCTGTAATCAGCCAATTCATGTTTAATTCTGGATAAGCATCGGATATTATTAATAACCATTTAGAACTTATCTCAGTCCCTTTTTTAATAGCGTTACGAATAGTGCCATCACTAGTTTGAATAGTCTTTTCAAACTTACTGATAGATATTTTATGGTGATCAATAAACTCCTTTATTCTTATTATTATCATATTAAAGCGTAAATAAATCCGATAAAATTTGTTTTTTCGGATTTTAATCCGATATTTGTCTTCTCAATAAAACAAATATAGTAAATAACACAACATTTACTATAAAACAGGGCAAAATTACAAATAGTGTTACAGACAAACAATTTAACAACAACAATGCAGTATTTCGGAAGCTTAACAGCAGCCGAAAGAGAGGTGTTCTTATCTGTAATCGCTCCCAGTAGTACAAATCTTGTACAAACGCAAACCAAAAAACAAAAAAGCAAAAAAAAGCAGTTGCCTTTAGAATTTTCAGAAGAAGCCTTTTATCAAAAATTAGTAATGGGCCATAACGGAAAAGTAAAGCAACGACTGCTAAAATTACATCGTAAGTCTACCAAGGTCGGTTTAGTAGATAAATAAAAACATTAAAGAGTAGCTCACAACACCGTTACAAGTTAACTTCTTAACGCCGCCCTGTTAAATAAAAGTTGTGAGTTACTTTTTTAAAAGATCATTGAAAAAAGAAAAAGTATTGCAATTATAGTTGCAATACTTTTTAAAAAGTGTAAAAATGCATTAATGCCTATTAATAACATATTACAGGTGTAAAAATTTAGAAGTCTTTACATCTACAAATATAGCAATTATAGGTTAAGGCGCAATACTAGTGCAATACTAGTGCAATACTAGTGCAATACTAGTTTAAAAAACACTTATACAATACCCAAACGCAAGAGTTACTTAACGGTAACACCTTGTTTAACCTAGAGTAGCCAAACTATCAAGTAAGATTGTTAGTGTTTACGCTTCTAATGAATAGCAAACAGGCTCTTTAGGTTATTTAAAAAAATAAAAAGATGTTAAACAGAATAGTTAGTAGTTGTAGTAAAGCAGTAAACATTAAAAGGTTGGGGGACTTTTTAAAAGGTTGCTGCTTTTTTATTGCAATACTTTTTTAACAGCATAATCTAATTAAATAATTAACACTCCCAAGGTGAAAAATGAAAGGAGGTAGATTCTCAAGCCTTACCTCCTTTCTAATTGTAACACAACAGTTAATTAAAACTATTGCTATGAATAACAAATGTATGCAAATTGTAGGTAATAATCTACCGAATAATCTTAGCCATATAGGTTTGTACAACCTACAGGTAAAGCAATACCTAGATTGCAATCCGCTTACTGAACTACAGCAACACGCAGTTAAAATTTTTAAAGACAATGCTTATAAAGGTAAACTTACTAATGAGCAGTATAATAAACAAGTAGCAGCATTTAATAAACATGGCTTTATTATTCGCAAAAAAGGGATTGCATTTGTAAACGAAGCAATAGATAAAAACTACAGCTACATTAATTATCCTTTTTTAGATAGAGAAGCAGTTCACGAAACGATGCGTAATTATAGGCAATATGTATATGCGTATAATAAGAAAGTTGAAAAAGAGAATGTAGAAATAAATAATTACAATAATGATGTTTTTACAACTACCAGTAAAATTGATAAAATTAAAATAAAGAGTTTTAAGGAAGAAAACAATTATTTATTTACAAGAGAGTATAATACAGAGGTAGCAGAAGAAAACGACGGAAAAGAGCGTAAAATCATTAAGAAAAAACGAATACAAAAAGTAAAGTTTGGTTCAGAGGTGTTTTTTCATGTATTAGTTGGGTTTTACGTAAAGCAATTAAAGATTCACAACCTTAATAAAATGCAGATGAATTTGCCAACTTCTGTACTCAAAAACTCGTTACCAATCTTAAAAGTTAATCACAAGTCTTTAGCCGATCATAAAATAGACGAGATACCAAGATTAGATGTTTGTAAAAAAACTGCTCAAAACCATGTTAAAAGATTGCGAGAAGCAGGAGTTTTTAACAACTACACTTTTATAAACTCAAACAAGCCTATAAATGTGAATTTCAACACTAAAATACTGGTTATTTTAGACGGAAAACTACCAAAGAAACAAATCGCTGAAAATCAACAACTTAATTACGTAATCGGGAAGAAGTTACCTGATAATAAAGATACTACAAGAACCATATTAAAAGAAAAAGAAAAGAAAAGCAATGTTTTTAACATTGACTCATTAATAACTGGTTCGAGAATGCAATCGTTGAACATAATTCCTGCCGTCAGCTACAAGAACACCCAAAAGCAAGATTGTGAAAAAAAAGAAAAA
>CBDTZS010000226.1:0-4507 GCA_965364955.1 uncultured Tenacibaculum sp.
TCGGGCGCGTATTGTTTCAAAAGAAAGGGATTACATTAATTTTAAAGGGTAAATAACTTATTTACAGTGTTCTTATAAGTCTGTCCAATAGGAATTTTGTGCTCGCTTATAATAATTCTATTTCCTTCAATTTGTTGAATTTTATTTTTTGCAACGATAAAAGATTTATGTGTACGAATAAATGCCGTTTCAGGTAAGAAATTTTCAAAAGTAGATATCTTTTCATGACTCAGAATCATTTCTTCTTTAAGGTATACTTTTGTGTAATGTCCGTACGCCTCAATATATACTACATCATCAAAATGTACTTGATGATGTTTTTTATCGCCTTTTAAGAAGAAACTATTTGTTTCAGGTAATGGTTTCATTGAAATAGTTTCTTGAGTATTTAGAGTATTAGTAATTGTTTTATTAATGGATTTTATAAATCGTTCAAAACTAAAAGGTTTCAATAAATAGTCAGATATATTTAACTCATATCCTTCTAAAGCAAACTCCTTATATGCCGTTGTCACTATTATTTTTGGTGGATTTGACAATGTTTTTAAAAAGTCAAATCCAGATAATTTCGGCATATTTATGTCTAAAAATAGCAAATCGACCTTGTGCTCATTCAAGAATTGCATAGCTTCAAAGGCATTATAACAATTACCACTCTTTTCTAAATGGGGTAAAATTTCACAATATTTTTCAATAATTCGATGTGCAATTGGCTCATCATCGATAATTAAATAATGTGTCATATTATTTCTAGTTTTATGGATAATTTATAGACAGAGTCGCTTTTGTTTATTTCTAGTTGATGTTTATTAGGATACAACAACTTCAAGCGTTGTTTTAAATTATCCAATCCAATTCCAGCTAAAGAATTATTTTCTGATTGCTCAAAATTATTTTCTATTTCAAAAAATATTACTCCATTTTTAGTTGTAAGATTGATGTGAATATATGCATTCTCTGTTAGTTTTTCTACGCCGTGTTTAAACGCATTTTCTAGCGCGATAATATATAACAAAGGAGCAATTTGGATATCTATTGTATTGTTATATTTAAATGTTATATTTACCTTTTTTTGATACCTAATTTTATGCAACTCTATATAGTTCTGTAAATATTCAACTTCATCTTTTAGGGGTACAGAATCTTCTTTTCCCATATAGATGGTGTAACGCATCATGTCAGATAGTTTTAGAACAACATCTGGTGCGTCATCAGATTTCTCTACTGTTAAGCCATATAAGTTGTTCAAGGTGTTAAAAAAAAAGTGTGGATTTATTTGACTTTTTAACAATGCTAATTCAGCTTTAGCCTTTTTTGACTCTAATGTTTTTAGCCATTTCCATTGCTGAATAACCCATCCAATAAACAACATAAAGAATGGCAGCATTAATATGATTTTCACCTCTTTTTCTTGCTGTAAATACACATTTATATCGTTTATGTATACTCTTATGTATAAGAAATAACTGATGCTTAAAACATAAAATACAATGGTATATAATGCATACTTCTTAAAGAAATCTGATGCTATGATTAAGAGAAAAATCAGGCTAACAAGTATTAATCCAATAAAGGTAATTGGATTGTCTATTATTTTAGAATTGATATCATTTATAATCACTAGTATAAAAAGCACAATCAATCCAAATAATCTAAGACTTACAGAGGTATGTTTTTTGAAAAAAGGAAAATAATATATGGGTAACGAAAACAGCATCCAATAAAATAAAAAACTTAATGTATTGGATAAGTATTCTGAATTGTCTATTTGGATAAAATTAAAATACGTTAATACAAGAATTATGACTCTAAAGAGAAGCAGTCCATATATAAATGCTTTATATTTTTTTAAAAATGTTAACATATTGTAAAGCTACTACTATTAGAGCTCTTCTAAGAATAATTTGCATCAACTTCTCGATAATTGACACAAACAAGCACTTATTGATTCTATAATCAATTTGTGATACAAATGGTATGTTGTGTGTTGAAAAGATGTTGGGTGATGAAAATAAGTTTCTTTAGTTGTGAATTGAGATTATGTTTGTTTCGAATTTAAAATCAATTTAAAATGAAAAAACAAATCATTGCAATAGTTTTAGCACTTTTCTCAATTACTAGTGTAACATCACAAAACAAGGAATTCACAATAAAAGAAAATAAAGTAGTACTAAAATTAATTTCAGAAAAACTACTAGAATCTTATATCGATTTAGCTGTCGCAAAGGAAATATCAGCTGTAATTAGATCGAATTCAAAAACATACAAGTCTATTTCTAATCCAACAAAATTCTCCAAAATACTTACTAAAGATTTACAGGGAATAAGTAAAGATTTACACTTAAAAGTAAATTTTGAACCCAAAAGAATTGCACAAAAAAAACGTGTTATGCCTAAAGAAATAAAACTTAAAAGAGCACAAATGATGGCTTTGAGAATGGCAGAAGTCAATTATGGTTTTACTGAAACAAAGGTGTTAAATGGAAATATTGGTTATTTGAACTTGCGCATGTTTGCAGATTTAAAGTATGCAAAAGAAACTGCAACTGCTGCAATGAACTTTTTAAGTAACACAAACGCAATTATCATTGATTTAAGAACTAACGGAGGAGGAGTTCCTAATATGATGCAATTATTGTCGAGTTATTTTACAGAAGCTAAACCTGTATTGTTGAGTAACTTTTATGAACGTAAAACGAATGAAAAAACGCAATTGTTTACTTTTGAAAATATTGATGGTAAAAGGCGTGTAGGGAAGCCATTGTATATTTTAACAAGTAAAAAAACCTTTTCAGCAGCTGAAGCATTTACATATACGTTGAAACATTTAAATAAAGCGATTGTGGTAGGAGAAACAACTAAAGGTGGAGCTAATAGAACAAAAAGAATGAATTTAAATGATAATTTTTCAATTTCTGTTCCATATATAGAAGCAATACATCCTGTAACAAAAACGAATTGGGAAGGTAAAGGTGTTGAGCCTACCATTAAAACAAGCAAAAAAGATGCTTTTGTTGTTGCGTATATTCATGCAATAAATAAAACTGTAAAACGTAATAAAAGTAGAATTTTAAATGGAATTGGATATGCATTTTTAAATGAAAAATCTATCTACAATGCAATTAAAGTATTTCAAGAAAATACAAGATTATTTCCGAAAGATGCAAATGCTTGGGATAGTTTGGGTGAAGCATATTTCATCAATAAAGATAGAAGAAACTCGTTAAAAGCATATAAAAAAGCATTAGAATTAGATCCAAGTTCTAAGTCTGCTCAAAAGAGTATCCAAAAATTAGAAAACATTAAATAATATGAAGAAGAAAATAATATTGGTTGCAATTATTGTTGTCAGCGGTTTAGTATACTTAACGTTCTTGCAATTATTTGTACAACCTAAATTAGTAAATGGGAATCAAATACTTCTTGAAAACACATTTACAGATCATTCTAATGATGTTTGGGAAGTGAAATTTAGTCCAAATGATTCATTGATGATTAGTGGTGGAATTGAAAAAAACGCTAAAATATGGTCAAGAATAACAGGTGAGGTATTGCATAATTTACCACATGAAATTGGTACACCAGCTGTTGATTTCAGTCCGAATGGGAATGAAGTTGCAACAGGAGCTTATGATGGTAAGGTTAGAATTTGGGACGTGACTTCAGGGGAATTACTGCAAATTTTTGAAGGAAATGAAGGAACTATTTGGTCTGTAAATTTTAGTCCCAATGGGAAATTAATTGCTGCAGGAGGAAATGACAATAAAGTGTCGATTTGGAATTTAGAAACGGGTGAATTGATGTATGATTTTAAAGATGCTGAACACAATATTTGGGAAGTTGTTTTTAGCCCTAGTGGCGAATTATTACTATCATCTGGAAGTGATACTGCAATTAGAGTTTATGAAGTAAAAACGGGGAAGTTATTGCATACCGTTTTAGGACATTTATTGGTTCCTTTATCTATGGGATTTAGCCCAGACGGAAAGTTATTAGCAAGTGCTGGTGATGATAGAACAGTAAAAATTTGGGACACCTCAAATTGGAATTTATTACAGACTCTAAAAGGAGAAAACGCAGCAATTCATTCGGTTGTATTTGTAGACAATAACCGTGTGTTAGCTGGAGGAACCGATAAGTCAATTCTTGGGGAATTATTTGAATATCATTTTAAATTTAGAGGAGTTGTAAAACCAATTGTAGCCACTTTGTGGGATGTGAAAAGCGGGAAAATTCTACAAACAATTTCTGATCATACAGATGATATTGGTTTAGGAATGGATATTAGTTCTGACGGGAAATTATTAGCAACACCAAGTAAAGATAAAACTGTTAAAATTTGGAAAATTAGATAAGATAAAATATTTTTTTTAAAAAAAAGTATAATTTTATTAGGATATTAATTTAAAATATTTGAATATTTGCGCTCACAAAGTTCAATAACTTATTGACAATGTTATCAAGAAAGGTGGAGGGATTAGACCCTGTGAAACCTTAGCAACCCTTT
>CBDTZS010000227.1:0-4505 GCA_965364955.1 uncultured Tenacibaculum sp.
CAGTTTTATAAAACTTTTTGGATTATTTTAATAATGCAGCCCGTTTGTTCAATAGCCTTTATTTACGACGGAATGTTTAAAGGAATGGGAGAAATGAAATATTTACGAAACGTATTGTTACTATCAACCGCATTCGTTTTTATACCAGTATTATTGTTTTTTGACTCAATAGATTATAAATTACATGCTATTTGGATTGCTTTTTATGCGTGGATAATTGCTCGTGGAATTCCTTTAATTTTTAAATTTAGAAATACGTTTTTATCACGTTCTCAAAAAGAGTAATTTTGAGAATAAAATAATTGACAATGACTACAACAAGAGAAAACGGAAGTTTATATACTCATATAGAAAATAAAATAGCGATAGTTGAATTTGGGCATCCGGCAAGTAATTCGTTTCCGAGTGAATTGTTAGCGCGTTTGGCAAATGAATTTGATAAATTATCTGATAATCACGAGGTATCTATTGTTGTTTTAAAATCGGAAGGAGATCGCGCTTTTTGTGCAGGAGCTTCTTTTGATGAGTTGGTTGCTATTGATAACTTGGAAGATGGAAAACAATTTTTCTCAGGTTTTGCAAATGTACTTAATGCAATGCGTCGTTGTTCTAAATTAATTATTGGTCGTGTACAAGGTAAAGCAGTTGGTGGTGGTGTTGGTTTGGCAGCAGCTTGTGATTATGTATTAGCTACAGAGAGTGCGTCTATTAAACTTTCTGAATTCACGATAGGTATTGGTCCGTTTGTAATTGCGCCCGCTGTAGAGCGTAAAATTAGCGTGAGTGGTTTAGCAGAATTAACGTTAGATGCTTCTAATTGGAAAAACGCCTATTGGGCAAAAGAGAAAGGGTTGTACGCTCGTGTTTTTGAGTCAATTGCTGATTTAGACAAAGAAGTAGGAGTTTTTACTGAGAAATTAGCTTCTTATAATGCAGAAGCATTATCAGAAATGAAAAAAGCTTTATGGGAAGGAACAGAGCATTGGCAAGAACTGTTGATAGAAAGAGCAGAAACCTCAGGAAAATTAGTTTTATCTGATTTTACCAAAAAAGCATTGTCAAAATTCAAAAAATAAAATATGTTTTTGATTCAAGATATAAAAAACACTGAAAGTTCTAAAGTAGGTTATGAAATTGGGAAATGGATATATCATAATCCGGTATTATCAATAC
This sequence comes from uncultured Tenacibaculum sp., assembly GCA_965364955.1. Lineage (GTDB taxonomy): Bacteria > Bacteroidota > Bacteroidia > Flavobacteriales > Flavobacteriaceae > Polaribacter. The sequence continues at coordinate 1,174 of CBDTZS010000227.1, forward strand.
TTATTGGAGTTGTTATTTCGGTAGGTTTCGTGTGGTTATTAACAAAAGTTGTAAAACAAATTCGTACTTTCGGCGAATAAAAAAATATAAATTATGGGTGGAGATTATTTATTTGCCATATTAGCAGCAGGAGTAGCAATCGTATACTTTTATAATAAATATAGAGGTAATAAACAACACAAAAGATAGTGAGTAATATTAGAATTACGAAGCAGTTTTCTTTTGAAACAGGCCATGCTTTATATGGTTATGATGGAAAATGTAAAAATGTTCACGGACATAGTTATAAACTTTCAGTAACTGTAATGGGGCAACCGATTACAGATAGTTCGAACGTAAAATTTGGGATGGTTATAGATTTTACTGATCTTAAAAAGATTGTAAAAGAAGAAATCGTTGATGTTTTTGATCATGCAACAGTGTTTAATAAAAATACACCACATATTGAGTTAGCTAAAGAATTAAAAGCTAGAGATCATCATGTTATTTTGGTTGACTACCAACCAACAAGTGAAATGATGGTAATCGATTTTGCTAAAAAAATTAAAGATAGACTTCCAGAGAATATTAAACTTCACGCGATAAAACTGCAAGAAACAGATACTAGTTTTGCCGAATGGTTTGCGAGTGATAATTAAAATATTTTGAATATTTTTAATACTAATTTGTAATATATAGTTGAGTTTGTATACTTATTAGTATAAACAATTATATATTATGAAAGACTTATTTAAAATATTGACAAATTTTTATAAATGTGAAATAAGAACATTTAATAAAATACTTGGGATTAAATAGAAGGAACGAGTTTATTTACCATTAAACTCATTCATGGTGTTTGCTAAGCCCGCTGTAATATAAGAGGTAATGGCGTTAACGGAAGTAGGAATGCGTTCAATCATTTCGCTTTCTTCTTCCTTGCTCCATTCACCTAATACATAATCTACTTGGCGACCTCTACCATAATCAGAACCAACACCAAAACGAAAACGAGGGTAAGCCCCTGTATTAAATTTATCTTGAATATCTTTTAATCCGTTATGACCACCTGAACTTCCTTTTGGTTTTATACGCATTTTTCCGAAGTCGATATTTAAATCATCAGTAATCACTAATAAATTTTCAACCTGAATATTTTCTTGTTTCATCCAGTACATCACCGCTTTTCCACTTAAATTCATGTAAGTGCTGGGTTTTAAAACAACCACCGCTTTTCCTTTAATTTTTAGTTTGGCAATGTCACCAAGTTTATCAGTTTCAAAACTAGCATCATGCTCTTTTACAAAAGCATCAACTATTTTAAAACCTATGTTATGACGTGTATTGTGGTATTTTTCACCAATATTACCTAAACCTACGATTAAAAATTTCTTCATCGGATTGTTCTTTGTATCTGTTGATTGTATTTCAGAAAAGTTATATAGTCTTTTCAAAAAAGTGTTAAAAATCATACTGTAAAAATAAAAAAAAGCGTTACAATTATGTAACGCTTTTATAGTATTGTAGTAAAATAATTTTTTAGGCTTCTGTTGGTGCTTCTGCTGTTGCAACTTCACCTTCTTCTGCTTCTGCTTTTGCTGCGTTACGAGACATACGTACTTGAGCAACTACTGTGTTATCTGGGTGTAATAAAGAATATTTATCGTTCTTTAACTCAGTAACATATAATTTACTACCAATTTCTAATTTACTAATATCAGCATCGATATAATCAGGTAAATTAGCTGGTACAGCTTTTACTCTTAATTTACGTACGTTGTGGCGTAAAGCCCCACCTAACATAATACCTGGTGCAGTACCAATTAAACGTACAGGAATTTCCATAGTTACGTCTTTGTCTTCAAAAATTTGGTAAAAATCTACGTGTAAAATACTTTCTGTTACTGGGTGAAATTGGATGTCTTGTAAAACCGCATTGTATTTTGCGCCATCTAATTCAATCGTAGCTGTATGTACATCTGGAGTAAATACTAGTTTCTTAAACGATTTTTCAGTTGCTGAAAAGTGAACAAGTTTGTCTCCTCCGTATAATACGCAAGGAACCTTTCCAGCATTACGTAAGGCTTTAGTTGCTTTTTTACCTACGCTTTCTCTTTGTGATCCGTTGATTGTAATTGATTTCATTACTTCTTTATTTGTTAAATTTATTTACATTAAAAACTGTCCGCTAATTGATGTGTTATTATGAACTTTATGCATCACGTCAGCGAATAAAGTGGCGCAAGTTACTACTTTTATTTTAGATACACTCTTTTTAAGAGGGATTGTATCTGAAACAATTAGTTCTGTTAATTGTGAATTCTGAATTTTCTCATATGCATTACCTGAAAGTATAGGATGTGTACAAATAGCACGTACACTTAAAGCACCTCTTTCTATCATTAAATCGGCAGCTTTGGTAAGAGTTCCTCCTGTATCAATCATGTCATCAACAAGAATTACATTTTTACCTTCTACATCACCAATTAACTCCATGTGAGAAATTATATTAGCTTTTTCACGCTGCTTGTAGCAAATTACTACATCACTTTCTAAATACTTAGAATATGCATAGGCTCTTTTTGACCCTCCCATGTCAGGAGAAGCAATCGTAAGATTGTTTAATTGTAAGCTTTTTACATATGGAAGAAAAATAGTAGAAGCAAATAAATGATCTACAGGTTTTTCAAAGAAACCTTGAATTTGATCTGCATGTAAATCCATGGTCATAATTCTAGTTGCTCCTGCTGATTCTAATAATTTTGCTACCAATTTTGCTCCAATAGCCACACGAGGTTTGTCTTTTCTGTCTTGACGAGCCCATCCGAAATATGGCATTACAGCTGTAATATGTCTTGCAGAAGCACGCTTAGCTGCATCACACATTAATAACATTTCCATTAAATTATCTGCTGAAGGAAAAGTTGAACCAACAAGAAAGACTCTCCTTCCTCGTATAGATTCTTCAAACGCTGGTTGAAACTCACCATCGCTAAAATGTGTTGTTTTTACGTTTCCAAGTTCTACTCCGTATTCTTTAGCAATTTTTTCCGCTAATTCTGTACTTTGAGAACAAGCAAAAATCTTTGGGCTTAATTGATCTATAGCCATTTACAAAAAGGTATTTATAGTTAGTGTTGTTGTTACTGCAAAAGTAAAACTATTTTAAGAGTTTAAAATTTATTTTAAACGAATTAATTAAAATATTTTAATAGATTTGCAAACCTAATAATGCTCGAGTGGCGGAATTGGTAGACGCGCTGGATTCAAAATCCAGTGACTTCGGTCGTGCGGGGTCGAGTCCCGCCTCGAGTACTGTAAAACCTCAACATTTAGTTGAGGTTTTTTACTTT
>CBDTZS010000228.1:0-4495 GCA_965364955.1 uncultured Tenacibaculum sp.
TACTTTATTAAATCTTGAAAATGCAAATATATACGGCCTTAAAACTTTTTAAATGTTAAATTTATTATTCCGAGAGGTCAAAGATTTACGAAAGATAATGCTCTTGCGTTAGGGCTTCTGATATAAATCGACGTCAAGATTTCCAAGTAGCCCTATACTGATTCGTAATTCACAGATTTATGTAAATTTTAGTGCAAAGTGGTAATCTGGCGCCTAAGCGAAAACGAAAAGGTAACATAATAGAGAATGAATTAGAGAAAATTGTTACCAATGTAGAAAAATATTCCCTGGAGAAGTGTAATGCTTATAAATAATTAAAATAGTAGTTGGAATTTAGGAATATGAATAGAATCGAATGAATCATCAAATACATAGATGTTTTTTCATCATGATTTTTGGTGAGAAGGTTTTTTTCATACCCTTAATACGATATTTATTAATTTAAACTATGAAACCGACATATATTGTCTTACATTGAATACAAATCGTCATTTTTTGATAAAATATTATTAAAAATAAATATTTATACAAAAAACACGCTTTGTAATTAAAAGTTATGATTTTTTTCAAACTTTTTAGTAATTTTATAAAAATTATTCTTCTTTTTATTCCTTTTCAAACGTCCGTCATTTATCCGAGCAGAAATCTTGTAGTAGCTACTAGCGTCGAAGCAACTATATGTCAGAAATACTTATTTTTATTTTATTTTTTTATAAAATATAAATTATACAGATTCTATAATTGCATAATGTAATTGGTGAAGCCCTATTTCGATAGCGTACTACGTATTTTTGCATAAATCCACAATAGATGAGCTTTTGCGATACCGAAAGTGATTAGAGCAAAGAGAATCAAGTTAAGGGGGCAAGAGTACGAGCGAGTTTACGACGAAGTCCTTGTCTCTTAATGCAATCGCCTGTTGAAACTGTTTCCAGTGCGACAACATTAAGATTATAACTCATCAATCGCATTTATTCAAATAAATATAAATTAAAATCGAATCTCACTCACATTTTTGTAACAGGATATACAAATCATGATTTTTTATTGGAAAAAGCTTCTGATATTTGTTTACCTATTGAAATCCAGCATATTTTTTCTAAATTTAACTTTTATGAGTGATTTATTTTTTTTATTTTATTTTTTTTCTAAATAAAATATAAATAGAATAAATTTTTACTTCATTAAAGTTTTATTTTAAAAAGTTAGCCTTGTTTCTAATTGGTCATACCGTTAAAAAGAAATGTCAAGTTATGGTTCGGGTTATTTGCATTTAATTTGATTAGATGTGAGTCATGAGAAACTTTTTATTTAAAGATAACGAAGAAGTTGAGTTGCCAAGAACGTTAGGCATACGGCATTCAGCTCGAGTTAAGCTAACATATTTCTGCAAGGTGGTGGGTAACAGAAATTGCCAGCGCGGATAGAAACCTTAGTTACTTGGATCAAAGGTTCGCACATATCGAATTAATAAAATACTTTATTAGTAATTAGTTTATTGGGAGTGTGAAAATCATATTTGTTTTGCACGAGTATACCTAGCACATGTCATTTTGAAATAGTATCTTGAATGACGTCATCTGCTTATAGACCTTAAAAGTTTATAATTTAATTCACTTTTATAAAATTCAAATCAATCTTTTTCGTTCACAGGCATTCGATGCCGGAGGGAACATCGCGTTCCGTATAGATCAAATAAATACTTTAATTAACTGTGGCGTTCAAATATTTAGAACGGCCTCCAAAATTTAAAATTTATTTAATTGAGGAAGCATGTTCCCACCCACCTAAACGATAAAGAAATCACGTTAGTGATAAGTATCGTAGGCTGGGTAAACATCGACGACGTGCAGGGTATACGTCCCTATAATTGTTTTGGCTTATTATGGTGTGCGTAAACTTTCTTTTTTTTCTTTTTTGAAAAAATTTTATTTATTTATGATGATCTTATATTAATTCAGATCTGCTCAATATAAAGAAGTAAAATAAGTAAGTAACAAATTATTCCTCCTCAATTGTGGAATTAGCCAATTTTTTGTAATGATAATGGGGATATCTTGGATGCACAATACAATGTTAAGTTTTAAATGATCATAACTCAGTAATGCCAGGTAATATTTTTATTTTAATTTAGTACTATTATTGTACTTATAATTAATACAGGTCCTCAGCGCCTGATTAATTATAATATTAGCACAGCAATATAAATTTAAATTTAAATATACCACCATGTATGAGGAAGATTTTTAATAAAAGTAATTGTGGATCTGGTATCCCTAAATAATTGGTGTCTGCTATTTGTACGTACTTCAAGTGTGAGCAACTAAATGATTTTTCATGTAATAATGATCAGCGCCTCCTGAGCAAATTATTTTTAATGTATAAAATTATCCGAGCTCCCTTCTTTTTATTTGTTCAAGGAACGTGTACATTAAAAAAGGTTTAAGTAAGTTAATTAGCATTAAAGAGTTAAAAAAAACGCTCTAGAAAATACTGGTTGCAATGGGTGCCTTTCAAATTCAATGAAGCACTATTTTTTAGTAAATTGTGAGTTGAATTTTATCAAGAACCCCCCATAGTTGCCCGACTTTATTTTCGACGTTGTGTATGGGATAGCTTGCAAAAGGTTTTTTTCTAGAATTCAGTTGTAGCATTGGACTGATCCAAGCTGGTACTAAAGAATTCGTCTATGTATAGCGTATTATCTTATGTTGTTTTTTATTGCGAAGAAGCGTAGCCTCGATATAATAAACATTAGAGCTCGTTGCAGTAATTTATCTATAAATTTAAATTTATAAAATAAATTCATATTGGAGTGATCTCACTTCTATTACCTAATGTATTTTCTCATTCCCTTATTTTTATTTAATATAAATTTAAATTTATATAATAAAAATGTTTTTTACTCTATTAAATTTAAATTTATAGAATTAAAAAACGAAAATCGTACATACAGTCCAGCATATTGGACCCGTACTGTCGGGAGTTACAGAGTACAGAGTACGAGCATACCATATCGAAAGCAATATTTATTTTTTGTTAATATTAGCGAGCGGTTACGAGGAAGCGAGTCCGGGTATAGTTTATAAAGATCCCGATAATAATAAACTTTAATTTCTAGACGTCTGGATAATAATTATCTACTAGTGTAAATTTTATGTATCTTTTATATTTATTTAAATGAACTAAATTTAAAACTTTTAATTGCTTTATCATGGCGTCGTACGTAGTAAGGTTAATTAAACAATTTATCAATCGGATAAGCTCTTGAATGCAGAGTAATCCCCGAGATGGAACAATTAATGTCGTTTACTATTAAATATAAAGTTTACTTTTTAATTGGTTAAACGTACATTGATGGAATATTCATCGAGTCCATGTATATTAAAACATAATCTAATTTATTTGATAATAGTGTATTTTTGACTAATAGACAAACGATTGTATATTTAAAAAATCTATCTTTATTTAATCAATGTTATTTCATGTTTTAATTCATCAACACTTTACTCGGCGAAATACACAACTTATTTAATCTTGTAAACTAACGAACCAATCTAATTTGCAAAATTAATTTGTGAGCGGATGTAACTAACGAACCAATCTAATTTGCAAAATTAATTTGTGAGCGATGAGTAATGTAATCCTAATTATAGATTTAAAATATTTATTTTTGATTAATAGACAAACGATTGTATATTTAAAAAAATTTATATTTAATGAATAAAGATGAATACGAATTATCGAGATTTTACTTATATAACCGATCTTTTAAAGATACATAAACTGATTAATTTTCAAAGAAACCTCTGAGCGGTCTTAAATATGCTAATTTATGTTTAAACAAAATGTAGGTAAATTTATTCCTCTTCTATATTGTAGCATTACAAAAATAATACTAATCATAGAAAGTAAATTTATCTTTTTATTTACGTAGAAATCGTTGTTCCACAAACTTCATTTTCAATTATAAATTATATTCTAGTACTTTATTACATACCACACTAAGAATAAATTTTAAAAAGTAGAAAACGTAATCGATCCACGGAAAATACAAAAAGATATTACAAGCCGACTCGTAGGGTAATCATTGAGAGCAACATTTCCAGGTCCCATAGGTCATTACATTCGTTCTGTTACCGCCGGAAATCAACATAATTATCTTTCACTGAAAATACAAAAAAATTTTCACCGAAGAATAAAAATGGATTTGGGTCGCGTTATTCTACGTATACGCTAGCTACTGGAAATACAATATTCAAGAAATCATATCAGTCTTCATGCCTACAATTATAAAATCAATTCTAAGAAAGCACTATCGTTATAATCGATGGTTCAGCAACGATCATATCTTTTAGCAAGATGACTTCTATGGATAACTAAAGCGAGAATCAACTTCACCGATCGCTCGTACGGTATCGTCGTTTCGGTCTCACTTGTAATCCCATCCTCATAGCTAATAAAAGTATTTAAAGTTTATACCAATAGTTTTTTT
>CBDTZS010000229.1:0-4468 GCA_965364955.1 uncultured Tenacibaculum sp.
ACCACAATTATGTCAATGAACTTTTCAGTTTTTAGGATCTGAAAACCTACAGTTTAAATGATTTTTTTCCTTTCAAGAATTACCGCTAAATGAAATAATGTTTTAGCTTTATATTCTTTTCTCATTAGCTTCAATCTTTTTTCAATGATTGAAAGACTACAGGGCGTAATTCCTTTTTTCTTTAAATGATTTGAAACCTCTTTTTGAGTCATTCCTAATGACAATAATTTTACTATTTGTTGATTTATATCATCCATTATTCTACAGTTTTATTTCACCGTTTTCTGGCGACGTTCGTTTCTATTCACTTTAATTTGTTCATGCTCTAAACATTTATAAACAGAATTAGGAGCCATTAGTAATGTCTTTGCTATTTCTTTAATTTTCATATATGTTTGAGTATATAGTTTCGCTACATTCGGAGCTTTTTCAATGAGTTTTTTAGATAAACCTATTGGTCTACCTCCCGACCCTTCCTTCCGACTTTGCAAAATCAACACCTCTTTGCACTTTTTTGTTACTAGATTTCCTGAAAAACGGTGCTACAATGGAAAAAAGTTAAAAAATTAATTCACCCGATGGAGTCTGAACATATTTTCTGTTTGTGTTGTTTTAAGGGGGGTGTATTAGCCTTTGGTGTTTTTTACACTAAAAGAATCAATAGGGTTAACAGGTACATACACCATTTTTCTTTTTAAATATTCCTCTATATTTTCTTTATTCATTCCGTTAAAAGAATAATAAACACCAGAATCAAAAACACCAGAGGTTCTTCTTAAGAAAAACAATTGATTGACTATTAATTCACCATTGGGTGTAATCAAATGGTTTCTATTTGCAATTTTCAGATCTATTTCTAATTTCACCATGGTTATGATTTTATTATTACTCTAGTTCTTCAAAACCAGGTATTGGTGTTAATGGTAAACTCTCTTGAGTTTTTATATAAAAACATTCTTGAGTTTTGTCATTCATATTTTTTATTATTCTACCATCTTTAACACCGGCCTCTAAAGGATTGAAAACATAATTATTTAGTTTACAAAAAGCTTTTATTGATTTTTTAAAATTGTTTGCTGATTTTTTCCCTCCAGATGTTTTTTTATAGTCTTCAAAGGCATCAGTTCTACTTATAGCTTTGTCTAGGCAATCACCTTCTTTAGATAAGTAAACATTTGCCCAACCTCTAAAAGCATCGCCCATTTCTGCCATTAAATTCCGTTTGTTAACGTTATCCATAGGTGGGTCTATTTTCTCGCTACAACCCAAGTAAAACGATACTGCTTGAGCGCAAAAAACATAGAAGTCTAAATACTCTGATTCTGTAAAATCATTAAATAAATCTTTACCATTAAAATCGTCAGATACACGTCTTGTTTGTTTGTATTCTCTGTCTTTATTGTGGTGGTAGTAGTCAGAATTTACAGTAAATAAAATTCTTCGAGAAGAAGAAGGATCTAAATTCATTGGTGGGAAATTGGAGGTGCCACACAATTTTGGAGAATCTTCAAAATTAATTGTAAACCCCTTAGATCCTTTAGGGTTTACTTTCATCTTGCCAGTAATTTCAGAAAAGAACTGCTGAAAAGGAAAATATTGATTCATATCATCAATAAAAACATAATCTGTTTCTTTTGTTACACCATCCATTAAAAAATCTGAATCCACTGCTTTTTTGCTTCTTCCTGGTATAAAGAATTGTTCTTTCATTATTTTCTCTAAATAATCATACATTAATGATTTTCCAGAACCTCCATGGCTTTCTCCTATGTCAGATAATTTATTGTCGATTCCAAAAACAAACCAAGCCTTACTTTTTACTTTGTACTTGTGAAGCAAATAACCAATAGCATATATTTTATTAACCAAATGTTGTTTTTGCTCTAAAACTTCATCGGCAGAAAGGTTAGGACCTGCTATGTTAAATTTGTGAGTTTTATAATAAATTGCAGCTTCATTTTCCTGATTAGGCTTAAAGCTTTCTTCTAATTCTTTACGCCAATGAATTCTACTTGCATTTACTAAATAATTTAAATACTTATTATCTTTCTTTATTATTTGAATATCTAAATCTCCATCGGCATCTTTACCAATGGTAAATTGCGGTGTTTTAAAGGCTTCTTCAAATTGTCGTTCTGTAGTTTTATCTGGAAAATTGATTACTTTTTCATCAATCACCATTTTATCTACCACTCCTTTTTTATATACTTGTATTCCATATTTTTTAATTTCAATAACATTTTTTTTAAAAAACCAATATTGCGTATTTGCATCACAATCTTCAAAATCTACATCTACAACTGGTAACTTAGAAAGCATTGCTTCTTTTAAATACGGTGTTTTCTTAACCATATTTCTTAAAGGAATTGGCATTTGTCTTTCCTCTAAAAAGTTATTTACAAAATTCTCAATCTTGTTAGGTGATGTTCTTTTTACAATATTACCATCAATATAAATGTAGCAGTATTCGTCTTTTTCAAAAGGCGTTTCCATTCTATAAAAACCTTGATGTTTTAAAAAATGTTCGGCATGTACAATATTGTAAACATACTTCATCCCTTTATCTGTCGTTACTTCATCCCAAAACTTCATTGGTAAAGCGTTTGTTATTAATTTCTTAAAAGCAGTTTTAATAATGTCCGGTCTTTGCTTGTTGTATTTAAGATTTACAAAATCCAAGAAATCTTTTTTAGGGTTTCCGCGCCAATCTTTAGAGAGTGTTAAGTATTTTGGTAGCCAAATAGTTTTTAATTCTAAATGTTGTAAACCTAATTGCACGCCTTGTTTTACACCTGTTCTATCTATATCGGGTAAGTTTAAAACCTCGTTTGCCATAGATTTCAGTTCTTTAAATAGATCGGTTGAAAGATTTGCGGTTTCACTATTTAACCACACCACGTAATAACCAAAAGAAGCTATATTTAAACCATCTCTATCGCCAGATGCAATAATTATTTTATCTAATCGAAGCTCCTCTTTTTTAGGTGGTTTACCTTCTTCAGCATCCTTCATTACATCGTCAAAGTGTTTTTGATACCCTTTTTTAACATCTTCTAAACCAAAAACGTAATCGTTTGGTCTTCCTCCGTTATATCTAAATCTAAAGCCTTTATCCGTGCTTTTTGGTTGGTATATTTTTTGCCAATTACCAAAGTCATAAACAAAAATCGGATAGTCATCTGTACTTTCAGTTGTAACAACTTCGTTAGATTTAGTTACATAACTCATTGTTTTAACCGAATTTAACTTAAATCTTTTTGCATGGCCGTTTGTTACTTTGGGGCCTATAACCTTTAACTCACTATCTGAAATTTCATCTTTATAATAAAACGTATAAGTACCAGGAGTTTCTTTTTCTGTTTTTGTCCTTTTAGAAATTGTTGGTTTAGCAGAGTGTGTAACATCCTGGTACTCTATATTATATAGTTTTGCTAATTTTTTACAAGCTTCACCAAAAGATAAATTGTCTTCGGTCATACAAACACCAATAGCATTTTTTGGCTTTTCCCATTGTCCGAAATCCATTACAAGCCAAATACCCTTATCAGTTTGTTTTAATGAAGCTGAGGCTGTTTTTTCATTTCCTCTAACTTTAAACTTTTTAGAAGAAGATTCTGATATTGAAGCAGCGTCAGGGTAATAATTTTTTATAATTGTTAATCCACCATCAGTTTGATGTAGTATAGCGTCTGCAAATGGAAATTCTTTCATGTTCCTATAGTTGTTTGTAAATGGGAGCCTATTTTTTTAAGAGTTTTTAAACCCTTTTGTGTTCTGCTTGGGTAATTTTTTGCAATAAATTTTACAGGTAGTTTTACCAATTTTTGTTCCTCTAGCACTTCAAAATGAACTCTAATAGTTTTCATGGCTTTTAACACGCTTGGTTTGCTGCCCATAATTTTTCTTCGCGATAAAATGAATAGCTAGCTACTAAATGTGCTTTAGGGTCCTGTTTACAGCTTGCTTTTTAAAATTTACAGAAACTTGTCCGTTAAACCTGATATTGAATAATTATGATTAACCGTTACAATTTCATGCCCTTCGCAAACCGTTTTTTGGCATCGAGAACATACTTGTATAATCTTTAGATTCTTTATTGTTTTCGTTAGATCCAATTCGCTGTTCATAATAATCTTGTACAGTTTTAATATTATTATTTCCTGTAGACTTTGCTTGAGTGTTTAATATTTCAAATAAATACCTATCAACTTTTCTTTTTATATCTTTAAAAGGCGGGTATTGATATTTTATATCAAATTATTTTTGTTTCGTTTTTCAAATTTTGGTACTTTCAGTGGGGGAAACCTGTTTCCCTTTTGGGGTGGAGAGGGTATGTTCAAGCTCTTAAAGTTATCCTACTAATTTAGTTACCAATTCGGCTACATTATTTTTTGCAGTCTTTTTTAATTCTGCAATTATCTTTTCTTGTTCTTTTGTTTTTTCTTCCATCTCTTTTATTTTTCTATTT
>CBDTZS010000230.1:0-4414 GCA_965364955.1 uncultured Tenacibaculum sp.
TTAAAGGGTTTACATGTTTTGTAAAATCTTTAGTAAGTTCTTGTTTTACGATACTTTCATTTAACTCTTGTTTACAGCTTATTACTAATAAAAACAAGTTAAAAATCACTAAAAATGATAAATATTTTTTCATATTATTACTAAAAACAGGTTTAATGTGCTAATAAAGCAAAATAAAAACAAAATAATACTCTGAAAATACTATAAAAGCAACAATAATCAAAAAACAACAATTTATTTATAAATGTTATATTTTAAACATAACAGCCAAAAAAATTAATGATTAGAGAAGTATCAAATATATTTAAACTATTATAACACACACTATTCTATTAACACTTCAATAGTTTTAGTAAATCAGCTAGAAGGCACTGTCTTAAAAAACATCTTTGTACTTTATTTATATTTCTATAAAAACACTTTTAATAACGCCACCTTTTACTCAATTAAATACGGCGTATCCAGCAACAGCATACATCAAAGGTTTTTTAGAATCTAAAGATGTAAAAGCAACGCAAATGGATTTAAGTATCGAGTTGTTTACTGCTGTGTTTACCAAAGAATTTATAGATGCTATTTTTAAGCAAGCAGAAATGCTTGGGAATAATGATTATCCTTTGGTTTGTAGCCAAAAGGAAGAATATATAAATAAGGTAGATTCTGTAATGAATTATTTGCGAGTACAGGAGGTTACGGCCGCTTATCAAATAATACATAAAGATTATTTACCTCATGGGCATAGACGTGTTAAATTAGGTAAAGATTTAACTACCGAATTCGGTAAATTAGGAATTTTAGACAAAGCCAAACATATTGCTACCTTGTTTGTAGAAGAGTTAGGCGATTTTATAAATGCCAATGTAGATGAGTTTTTTTCTTTTACACGTTATGCAGAGCAACTAGGAAGATCTGCTTCTAGTTTTGATACTATTGATGAGTTTTTACAATATGAAACGACTCTAATAGAAGATGAAATATTGTATTTGTTAGATGAGAAAATAAAACAAGAGCAATATGATTTAATTTGCTTTACAGTTCCTTTTCCTGGTAATTTATTTTCAGCATTACGATGTGCTCAGTTTATAAAAAAACAATATCCAGATATTAAAATTGCCATGGGAGGTGGTTATTGCAATACTGAGTTAAGACGTTTATCTGATCCTCGAATTTTCGCTTTTGTAGATTTTATTACACTAGACGACGGAGAAGGTCCTTTGTTAAAAATCACTCAATTTTTAGAGGGTAAAATAGGGGAGGAGGCATTAGAAAGAACCTATATATGTAAAGATACAGGGCTGTTTATGCTAATAAAACACCATATTTCATCATAAAAATTTACCTGCACCTTGTTATGTAGGACTTCCACTAACTAAATATTTATCTTTTTTAGATGTAATGAATGCGATGCACAGAATGTGGTCTGATGGAAAATGAAATAAACTAACTATTTCTCATGGATGCTATTGGAAACAGTGTTCTTTTTGTGATGTTACTTTAGATTATATCGGAAACTATCAAAATACGACGGCAGATGATTTAGTGAATAAAATGAAAAAAGGAGTAGATATTGGTCAAGTTACTAGAGTTACTAAAGATTTTTCTGATGAAAACATTATGGTTCATGCCAATTTAATGTTTGGATTTCCTACGGAAACAGCACAAGAAATAATTAATTCTTTTGAAGTTGTTCGTCAGTTATTTCAGAACAATTGTATTCAATCTGCTTTTTGGTCTATATTTACTCGTACTAGTCATAGCGCAGTTGGTAAAAGCCCTGATGCCTTTGAAATAAATATCATAGGGCCAATATTTGAAGGTTTTGCTGAGAATGATTTAGACCATGAAGATCCAACAGGAGCAGAACATCACTTATATATCAAAGAATTAAATACCGTTTTAAACAATTACTTAAATTACAAAGGATTTTAAATTCCTTTACATAAATACTTCAATTTCAAAATACCCAAACAATCCAACAAACTAATTTAATAGAAGGTTTCTTGACAGCTAAAATTATTGCTAGTTACTAACTGAATCTGAAATCAGATTTATTATAAAAGATAAAACTCTACAAATTGTAGGGTTTTATCTTTTACAATTATACTTTTATTAATTATTTATTTTTAATAAACTTTTCTAATTGATTAAAGCGTTCTTTTAAAGTGTTTAACTCTTGTTTTTGTTTTTGTAACTCTTTAATCTCTTTTTCTTGATGAATAGTATACAATGTTAACTCTTCTATTTTTTCCAATAATTTAGCATTCATTTCTCCTAAATGAATTCCATTATTTTTTTTCACTTCTTTAGCTGAAGGAATATTTGGTAAATACCCTTTTTCTTTAATATGCTTTTCAACCTCTTTTAAAGTAAGTAAATTATAATTTTTACCAAATACAAAATCTGGCCAAGGATGAACTTGCACTTTTACCTCTTCTGTAATAATTTTACCTTTTACTGCAAAATCATAGCCAGTAGGCATAGCACTTACAGGTACATTAATACCTACTTGGTTTGTTACAAAATCTCCATAGATTAAAGGAGTAGTACTGTTAGAGTTTTCAATATATAATTTGTCGCTTCCTACTTCACTATACCCTGCTTTGTTACCAACAAAAACATTTCGGTTTCCTGTTGCTTGGTATCCTGCATTAGAACCTACGTAGGTGTTATTAATTCCTACAACATTTGAATATCCAGTCTGATCTCCTAAAAATAAATTTTCTGCTCCTATAGTATTTTTCCTTCCAGTATCAGTTCCCATAAAAACATTTTTGTCTCCAGTTGTAATATATCCAGAATAATATCCCGTAAATATATTTTTATTTCCCCCTATACCTTCTCTTCCTGCACTAAAACCACTGTAAACATTATAATCTCCAACATCATTTTTATTTCCAGTATAAGCACCATTATAAGTATTCCCTATTCCTTCAGTATTTTTATTTCCACTCCGATTTCCAATAAATATATTATTACTACCAGTAGTGTTATTTGAACCTGATGTATATCCAGTAAATATATTGTTACCACCAGTAGTGTTGAAGTATCCAGAATAATATCCCGTAAATATATTTCCACTTCCTGTGGTATTAGACAGCCCCGTATTAGCACCTAAAAAGATGTTTCCCCATCCAATAGAATTATTCGAACCTGAGTGATACCCTAAAAAAACATTGTAATTAGCCTCTGTGTTTTTACCTGCTCCTTCACCAATAAAAACACTATAACTTCCTGTTGAACTGTATCTACCAGATTGAGAACCTACAAATACATTCGAATTTCCTAAAGTTAATTCATTACCTGATTTAAAACCTAAAAAAGTATTATGATGACCTCCTGTTATATTGGCCCCTGCAGAAGCACCTGCATATAAATTAGCGGAACCAGTCGTATTAAGAAGACCTGTTCCATACCCTAAGAAAGTGTTTTGAGCTGCTGTGGTTACAGTACCTGCTCCTTCACCAATAAAAGTTGAATAAATTCCTTGAGTACCAGCTGTGTCTCCAAGACGAACTAAACCAACTTGAGCAAAAGAGGTTAATGAAATACATAATAATAGGTAAAATAATAGTGTCGTTTTTTTCATTTCCAGCAATTTTTATTGATTAATTTTTTAAAAACAAATCTATTAATTAAAAACAAATTTCTAGTTAAAAAAATACTTTTTCCCTCCATCTAATTCATCTTACCATTTTAATAACTCTTTCCATTTACCTTCGTAAGCTAATTTAGCTTGTTTTGGCCACGTTCTCGGTTTATGTATTCTATAACGGTCCCCACCACTATTTAATACTTCTTGACATTTTTCTATTAAAGCCTCACCTAAATATTTCCATGTTTTAACATCAAAATTATCGAATAGCCCTTTAACTTCTGGGCCAATTCCTTCTATAATTTCTAGATCATTTTCTTTATTTTTTTACCAAATACTGCTTTTACTAGTGTAGCATCAAAAGGAATTAAAATTGTTGTCGATTCAGGAAAAGATAATGCAACGTTTTTTTCTGACACAGTATTATTAATAACAAAACTAGATTCGTTAAAATTAAAACTTTCATCAATTGAAAATTTAAAATCTCCATTAGCATCTTTAATACAAATGAAATAAAGGTCGGTTCTTTTATATTAGGCCTAGCAATATTCTCTTGGGTTTTTTCTTGTGTTTTTTTATTTGTACTACACGTTTCTTTTTTATAACAAACACCACAGTACAAAAAACAGTATAACAAGCTCCCTGCAATAATAGTTAGCAAAATTCCTAATAAATAAGTTGATTTATTATCCATTAACTACTTAATTAAGTTATTGATTGTTAATTTATTAAAATCTTATTGAATACTATAATTTACTTTTTAAGAATATTTTAAGAAGTAATCACAAATATCTGTTAAGTTTTTAGTTTCACTGAAACGTT
>CBDTZS010000231.1:0-4411 GCA_965364955.1 uncultured Tenacibaculum sp.
TTCATTTCTAGTCACAAGCGTAACTGTATTAATTCCTATAAGTTTAATCCAAAGATATGTTTCCTGCAATTCATTAAACTTAATTCCTTTTTCAATGTAAAGGGTTACTGGAGGAGGAGGCTTACTGTTAAAACAACCAGATAAAAATGATGGTATTTCATTTAAATCATTTGTTCTATCGTTAAGAATTACTTTAGCTTTATTTTTAACTTTTACTAAATGGATTATAGAAGAATAATTATATGTAAATATTTCTTTTGATTGATAATTTATTAAATCATAAGGTTTATTATTTGATAAAATTTCATTGCTCTTATAGAAATTTATAGAATCAATAGTTATGCTCTCAGAAGAAGTTTTAAAGTAAACTTTTTTTTGTGTTCTTTTGAAAGAACATTTCTATTGAGTCTTTACTAATTTTATATTTTATTTTGTGTTTGAAATTATATCCATCTGTTAAAATTAGAGAGTCTTTTTTAAAAGAAAGCTCGTAAGGAAAAAAATGAGTTTTATTTTCTGAAATATAAAATCGTTCCCAATTAGTACCATCTAAGTTTTTAATATCTCCTTTAGAACAAGAAAATAAAATGAATAAAAATAATATATTTATATAATACTTCATTCTAATGGCTTACGTGTTTATATTTGTTTTTTTGTGTTGATCAAAGATCTAATTTAGAAAATTCGTGATGATTTTCGTAAATATGCTAGAGCGAGCAATAAATTAGATGCTTTATTGTAGGTAGTTTTTATAGTCCGTCAAAAACTCCACCAATAAGTTCTCCGATTCCTTCTAATAAACCATCAAATATGTCTCCGAAATCCAGCCACGAAGCATCAATGTCTAAATCAGGAATTGCGAGCCAATCTACAGAAGTAGAAGTTGCAAGACCGCTTAACATTTCGGTTTTCATTTCAACATAGTTACAAACTTCTCCAGTAATTTCGTGATAAGCGTCAAAGTCAGAATGTGAAGAGAATGTAGACATAGCCCAACAATGCCAATCTATTCCACTGGAATCATAGTGTTTAGATTTTTTTGATGCTTTTTTTACTTCTTCTGGCTTATAGTATTTTTTCTTCCCGTGTTCTGCGACTAATAGTTTTCCAATATCTGTGATATATTCCTTTTTATTAGGTGGTGCAGATGGATATTTAGTGTTCATTTGTAGTTTTTATTTATGTTCATACAAATACCATTCGGTTAAAGTTAAGTTAGAAATCAGCAATTTATTTCCGATGTATAATTGTATTATTCCGTTTTTATTTCCGTTTTCTGTAATAACATTTCAATTCAGGTTTGAGTCAAATTCCAGAGTGTCGTGTTCATTAAGTCTGTTTTTTCTATTGCTATTGGGGCGTTAGAAATTAGAATAATTATTTGATTAATCAGAATGAGTAAAATCATAAGTTTTTATATGCCTTTTTCATTCAATTTTTAATTCGTTTGAGAACAGCTGTATTCAAGGTTCTAACACAACAAATCTAGCGTGTAAAAAGACGCTGATTTTTTGGATTAACACAGAGTCGAATTTTTAAATTTTGTTTTTAACTTATTACTCTAAAAGTCAAATTTAAAATTTTGGCGGTCTTCGCAGATACATATAAACCTTAAAATACAGTACCTATTAGCTATGTTTTATATACCGTGTTGTGTGCAGTATTTTTTCTTCAAGTTTTGATTTACTTTGTCCAATTCAAAATCATTATTCAAGAATTCCTCTATTGAGATTTTTCTTTCCTTAAATAAATACTGGGTTAATATTCGGTATTTAAAATACTTAAATGATGGAGTGCCTGAATTTTCTTTGTCATCACAAATATCCTGCAATCCTTTTTGTTCGTTAAACGAACTTTCATTTGCAATAAAATCGCAATATCCTTCATTTTTCCAGGAAGGAAGTAATTTATATTTTAATGTTCCTAATTTGTTTTCCAAAAGAGAATGGATAGTTTCGTGAGCGATAACTCCACTTAATGTTCTTTTGTTGTTTTTATTTCCATTTCTTAAAATAAAATTCTCTGAAATGGAAGATTTTGATAGGAATATATTTTGAGTAATAGGATAGTTTACAGCAAATGCTTTTCTCGATAACAAAGCAAAAAAAGTAAACTCATTAAAGCTATTACAAATAAATACGTCTTGATTTATTTTTGTTTTAAATAGTTCAGTATTCATTAATAATTTTTCAGACTCATCTAAAACTAACTTTAATTGTTCTGTGTTAATATCATTGGAATGATAGTGTACAGAAAAACTTTTGTATTCTAAAGTATTCGCAAAAAGAAATGAAGGAAATATTATTATAAGAATGTAGGCCAAACTAATTCCTCCAAAAACCCAGTTTAATATCTTTTTTGTTTTTTTCATAATGGTTTTGTTCATATTGCAGACAACGGTTTTGTGTATTGCACGTAATTTAGTAAATAAATCACGGATAGAATATTCGGCAGGAATGTTCGTAAGACGGCAGTGACCTAGCAATTAATTATGCACGGTGTTTCCATTAGTTTTTATTCCGTTTGATTGTCAAAAATTCAGTCGAATCTGTTTCAATTCCGTTTGAGTAAATTGGAATCAGATTTTTGTTTTTAATTAGATATTTTTTGGCTCTTTCTCCCCATCTTTTTGCCTTTACTTCCTGGTCTAAAAGAATAACAGTGTCATTTACTTTGTAAATTCCTCTGTCAATAGTTGTCCATTCATAATCTCTCGTTCGTAACATATATTTTCCATTTTTAAATAATCTTAACTCATTTCCAAAAATGTCATTTGCGATAAATTCAGATTCTTTGTCAAAAAAATCTTTTGGAAACCAAAATGAGCTAATTGCTATAAAAGTAGAAGTTAAGAGTAAAGTCAAAATAATTTTTGCTTCTTTAATTTTATTTTTTTTCCGAATCTTTTTCCCTTGTTTGACAGAAGTGTAAATAAACACTGTAACTCCAAAAACTAAAAAGAACAAATATTTAAATAAGTCGACTAATCCACCAAAAGAACCTTCAGTTCTTAATTCAGAATTTAGAATTAAAAAAAGAATAATTCCGATTGGAATAAATGCTTTAAATATTGATTTGTAGTTCATTTTTCTCAAAATAGTGGTAACGTCTCGGCTATGGTTAGTACTGGGATTAAAAGGAACCATCCTTTCGATTAAGCACTTAGCCAAAACTTTTTATTTTGTTTTACTTTTTTCTTTATAAAGCCGAATAAAAAAGATTTGGCGGACTTGGTTTAAAGCTCTAAACTTTGGGTAAAGCACCAAAAGCCGTATTTATTATAGCCCTTGTTAGCTACAGTTTTTTATTTCAGTTCGTAATTATATTTAGATTCACTATTCCAAAAATCCGTTATTTTCTTTTCTCCATTTGAGTAATCTAATTCAGCGTTTTTCTTTTTCTTTAAGAATTCAGATAGTTGTTTGTCAGAATTCATTTTTTCCTCAATCGCTGGTATCTGAAGAGCAATTTGTGAATCAGTCATACCTCTGTTTTTCAAATCCGCTTTAATTGATTCTATATCAATACTCAAGTAATTTTCCATACTAGAAATGATTCCCTCAAGTATATTATTATCCATAACCATAAAATCAAATTTAACAGGTGTTTTGTCTAATGGTATTTTTTTATCAAAATAATGCTTTAATTCGGTGTTCTGAATCATTTGTTCTTTTGTTAGATTGACTATTCCGTCCGAATTTGTTGGAATAAAACTGTAAGTGTAATAACTCAATGAGTCAATATAAATATTCAGATGACAGAGAACGTTTTCCATTTTTAGATTCTCACCATTTTTACCTTTTAGTTGAACACTAATTTTATTCGGTAAAAGGGGATGTTTTTTATTCTGTAATTCGTTTATGTAGTCAGCAAATTTTTCTGGACTATCAATTCCCATTGCTTTTTTATTATTCTCTTTGCAAGAGAAAATTATCATTAAGATTAATATGTAGATTGTTTTTCTCAAACTGTAGCTAACTTACTTATATACTGATCTTTACTTGGTTTGTGCCTGCCAAATGGGAGGGATCTGCTGAGTAAAGGTGTTTAATAACTTAAAATTACAACTTTTTTACTTACCACAATTATGTCAATGAATTTTTGTTTTTTAGTAGAACTGATTAACTACTGTTTTATTAATATTCGTTTATTTAATTTTTGACATAAAAAAACCAACACTTGTTGGGTGTTGATATGTGTTAAGTAATATTTTATTAGCTAATGTGTTAAGTATATGAGTCCGTTTGCTAATTTATATCCAACATTAAACGACGCTAGTTTTTTTTTGAGAAAGCCAACATATAAAAAGGAGTGGAAAAGGCGTTTATAACTAAATTAGAATAACATTCATTGATCTACAGTAGTTATCTAATATTTCAGAAAAAAGGGCTTACTTTATTAGCTCTCTTGT
>CBDTZS010000232.1:0-4341 GCA_965364955.1 uncultured Tenacibaculum sp.
GCGTGTCTACCAATTCCACCACACCCGCATACATATTGAATTGTGGCTGCAAATATAAACAATACTTGTAAACTACAAAGAAGAAGCGTGAAATTTTTATTATTTTTGAAGCTTACTAAATTACAATACATGAAAAACATTCAAGAGTATATTGCTCAGCATAAAGATAGATTTATAAATGAGCTTGTCGATTTATTAAAAATACCATCAGTAAGTGCCGATCCTGCCTATAAGCAAGAAGTACTAAATACTGCTGATGCTGTAAAAAAGAGGTTAGAAGAAGCTGGGTGTGATAACGTAGAAATTTGTGAAACACCAGGATATCCTATTATTTATGGTGAAAAAATAATTGATCCAAGCTTACCAACCGTTTTGGTATATGGACATTATGATGTACAACCTGCCGATCCTATTGAATTATGGACCTCTCCTCCTTTTGAACCTGTAATTAAAAAGACAGATGTTCACCCTGAAGGTGCAATTTTTGCTCGTGGTGCTTGTGATGACAAAGGTCAGATGTATATGCATGTAAAGGCAATGGAATATATGACAAGTACAGGAAATCTTCCTTGTAATGTGAAATTTATGATTGAAGGTGAAGAAGAAGTTGGTTCAGAAAGTTTGAGTTGGTTTGTTCCTAGAAATCGTGAAAAATTAGCCAATGATGTTATTTTAATTTCTGATACAGGAATGATTGCTAACGACATTCCATCAATTACTACTGGTTTACGTGGTTTGAGTTATGTTGAAGTAGAAGTTACAGGTCCGAATCGCGACTTACATTCTGGTTTATATGGTGGTGCTGTTGCAAATCCTATCAATGTTTTAACAAAGATGATTGCATCATTACATGACGAAAACTACCATATTACCATTCCTGGTTTTTATGACAATGTTGAAGAATTATCTTTAGAGGAAAGAGCAGAAATGGCAAAAGCGCCATTTTCTTTAGAAAACTATAAAAAAGCATTAGATATTGATGCTGTTTATGGCGAAAAAGGATATTCTACCAACGAACGTAATTCAATAAGACCAACCTTAGATGTAAACGGAATTTGGGGAGGTTACACTGGCGAAGGTGCTAAAACGGTAATTGCTTCTAAAGCAAATGCCAAAATTTCGATGCGTTTGGTTCCAAATCAAGATTGGAATGACATTACAGAGTTATTTAAAAATCACTTTGAAAGTATCGCTCCAGAAGGTGTTACTATTAAAGTAACTCCACATCATGGCGGACAAGGCTATGTAACACCAATAGATAATATTGGTTACAAAGCAGCAAGTAAAGCTTATACTGAAACTTTTGGAAAAACGCCGATACCACAGAGAAGTGGAGGAAGTATTCCTATTGTTGCATTGTTTGAAAAAGAATTAGAAAGCAAGATTATCTTAATGGGATTCGGGTTAGATTCGGATGCTATTCACTCGCCAAATGAACATTTCGGAATTTGGAATTACCTAAAGGGGATTGAAACAATTCCTTATTTTTATAAATATTTTACAGAAATGTCTAAATAAAATAAGCAATCCGTTCAGAAATGAGCGGATTTTTTTTTGGCGTTACTTAATTATTTTTCTCAAAATAATTCTGTCAGGCTTTTCACTATATCTTTTTTACCAGTAAACCTTAATCCCATTGCAAACAGCGTAAAGCAATTTCTAACCTCAATGAGATTACTTCGTCGTGCCTCCTCGTAATGACGAATATTTAATAATTGTAAAAAAGGATGCCGTTTCAATCCTTAACGCAAGCATACTTATCCATTTTACAGAAAACTTCAAAAAACATTATTACTCTACGTTTGTAGAATCAAAATATTTACTCTATGTTTGTAGAGCAATAAATAACTATATGATGCAATTATCTAAAACGGAAGAACAATTAATGCAATATTTATGGAAGCGAGAAAAAGCTTTTATGAAAGATTTATTAGCTGAATTTCCAGAACCAAAACCTGCAACAACAACAGTAGCTACGTTATTAAAGAGAATGAACGATAAAGGATTTATTGATTATAAATTATTTGGGAAATCTAGAGAATATTTTCCGCTGGTAAAAAAGTCTGATTATTTCTCTAAGCATGTAAACGGACTGATTAAAAATTTCTTTAACAATTCAGCTAGTCAATTTGCATCGTTTTTTACTGCTGAAACAGATTTGTCTGTTTCTGAATTAGAAGATTTAAAGAAAATTATTGATAGTCAAATTAAAAAACAACAATAATGATTACCTATTTCATAAAATCAGGGATCTGTTTAGCACTATTGCTTATCTTTTATCATTTGGTATTAGAACGTGAAAAAATGCATCAGTTTAATCGATTCTATTTATTAGGAAGTGTTTTGTTTTCATTTTTAGCTCCCTTGTTTATAATTTACACAAAAGTTCCTGTTCAAATTATAGAAACGCTTCAAGTAGCAGCAAATGAATCGTTCGTTTTAGAAACCACTGAAACTGTTGATAATCCTATAGATTATTGGAGTTACATGGTATATCTCTCAATTTTTATATCGAGTATATTAGTAATCCGCTTTACAAGAAATATCCTTTCTATTTATCAAAAGACAAAGAAAAACGTAACAGTAAAACACCAAAAAGCGACATTAATTTTAGTTGATGATGCCATTAGTCCACATACATTTTGGAATTACATTTTCATTAATAAAGACGAGTATTATTCTCAAAAAATTGAAGAAGAACTATTCACGCACGAACTAACGCATGCAATACAAAAACATACGCTTGATGTATTAATAATAGAAGTTTTGAAGATCATCTTTTGGTTTAACCCAATCTTCTATTTCTTAAAAAGAACAGTTCAATTAAATCACGAATTTATAGCAGATACTAAAGTTATCTCAAATCATAAAAATATTTCTGAGTATCAATATTTATTATTGAATAAAACAGCTTGGAACAACGAATATTACTTGGCCAGTAATTTGAATTATTTATTAACTAAAAAAAGATTACTAATGATGACAAAACAAAGTTCTCGTACAAAAATCTTGTTTAAAAAACTGGCTGTAATACCAGTTATCGCAGGATTTATATTTCTTTTTGCTGAAAGGGTTGAAGCAAAAATATCAGATACTAATTTAGACTCTTTTACTGTAAAAGAATTAAACACACCATTACCTTCTTCTACTATTATAAAAGAAGAAAACAAAATACCAATTCTAAAAATAGATTCAAAAACAAACAAGTATTATTTTAACAATCGCTTGATTGAGTTAAAAGACTTAAAAAAAGAGTTTCTTAAAGCAACTGGGAGCAAAAAATCTAATTTAAAAATTGACAACAAAGGCAAAATATTATTTTCATTTATTAAATCTATTCAAAAAGAGTTATCTAAAGAATATTTAAATGAAATATTATTAATTAATAATGAATCATACATTTATGATGACGGGATGAATTTAAAAACATCTACCATAAAATATTATTCTCCTAAGAATAAAGATTCTCTACCAAATAATTACCTGACTTCAAGAAAAATTATAAATTTTAAGAAAGGTACTATAACATACACTGCAAAGGATGGTAAGGTTATATCTAAAAAATTCTCAGAATTAACTGAGGAAGAAATGAAAATGATTCCACCACCTCCACCTCCAATTAGTTTAAAAAAGAAAACTTTGAGTAGTGAATTATTTAGAGAATTAAAAAACGTAAAAAAATATGCTGTTTGGATTGATGGAAAAGCAATAAATAACGATGCTTTAAATAACTATAAGAACACAAATTTTTATAATTATTCGGGAAGCTCTGTACACAAAAATGCAAGAAGCAAGCGCTTTCCTCAAGAGTATCAATATCAACTAAATACTAATAACTATATTAAAGAGCTAAAAAAGAGATTACCTCCTCCGCCTCCTAAATCAAAAACAAAAATTTTAGTACCACCACCTCCAAAAACAGGCTTTTATGAAAGTAATGGGAAGAAATTATATTATGTTCAAAAAGGGAAATCATTTACTTTTTATAATAAATATGGGCAAGTAGTAACTAAAGAAGGTGAAATTATAAACCCAGAACAAACAGAATCAACAAATGTAATTCCCAGTCAGAATATAATTAAAGTATATAAAGATAGTAAGGTCGTTGCTCGATTCAAAAAAACGAATCTTCCTCCACCTCCTCCAAAAGGGAACTTTACTAAGGTGAAAAAAGGTGACATTTCAAATATACCTCCTCCAGCACCAAAAGTAAAGAAAAGAACAGTTTCAAATATTCCGCCACCACCTCCACCAATGAGTGCTAAGGAACTTGTTTTTAAATACCCAAGTGCTACCTTTTATTTTAATAATAAAAAGGTGAGTCACAAAAAGGTTTCTAAA
>CBDTZS010000233.1:0-4334 GCA_965364955.1 uncultured Tenacibaculum sp.
GTAGCACTTAAAATTGCAAAAACAATAAGTGTAATTATAATTGTAGGCACTGTGGTGTATGCCATGTATTTTATGTGTGTAAATAAATCTGTTCCCGCCATCGCTGGTGCTAAATTTGTCGTGTCAGAAAGAGGTGACATTTTATCTCCAAAATAAGCTCCTGAAATTACTGCTCCCGCAATCATTCCTGTAGGAATGCCTAATGCACTACCAATTCCTACCAATGCAATTCCTACTGTTGCTGAGGTGGTCCAAGAACTTCCCGTTGCTACCGATATAATAGCGGCTATTATTACAGATGCTGGTAAGAATATTTCAGGACTCAAGACTTGTAATCCGTAATACACCATTGCAGGGATTATACCACTAACCAGCCATGTTCCAGCTAATGCACCTACTAAAAATAAAATCATAATAGGAACAAAAACGCTCTTCCAGTTTTCCCAAATTTCAGCAATCATTATTTGTAATGAGACCTTATTTAAAAAACCAACAACAGCTGCAATCACTCCACCCATTAATAAAATGTATTGATTTGAGTAATCTCCTAGCCAAGCTCCATCTGCAACAAAAATATTGTAAGCTAGTAATCCCATTAAAATAATCACAGGAATCAGTGCTTCCCATATATTCAACTCTTTGTTGTCTATGATTTTTTGGTCTTCTATATTAATTTCAGATAAGTTTTTATCGTCTTGCATTGTGTAGTGTTTTTCGGTTCGTAATGTTACGATTTTGTATAGAGTTATACAAGTAGAATTCGTTTAGTACTTTTGTCGGCTATGGATTCATTAACTCAAATTGTTTTAGGTGCCGCTTGTGGTGAAATAGTACTTGGTAAAAAGATAGGAAACAAAGCATTATTGTTCGGGGCCATTGGAGGTACAATACCCGATTTAGATGTGTTTGTTGGTGGTTGGTTGTATGGAAATGAAATTGATGCGATGGCTTTTCATCGTGGATTTATGCATTCTATTTTGTTTGCTGTTTTAGGTGCTTTTCTCTTTGGATGGATTACTTATAAATTGTACAACACCCGAAAACGTATGGGTACAACGACTCTTAAGAACTGGATTTGGCTTTATTTTCTGTCAATTTTCACGCATCCTATTCTAGATAGTTTTACACCTTACGGAACACAATTGTTTTTGCCTTTTTCTGACTACAGAGTAGCTTTTAATAATATTTCGGTGGTAGACCCTTTATATACTCTTCCGTTTTTGTTGTGTTTAATTGTTGCGATGTTTTACAATAGAAAAAGAGCCAGAAGATCTCATTGGGTAAAAGCAGGAATCTATGTTAGTTCTATATATATGTTATTTACCATTGGTAATAAAGTTTATATGGATTCTGTATTTAAAAAATCGTTTATGAATGCCAATGTTTCATATATTAGAATTTCTACACAACCAACAATATTTAACAACGTTTTATGGTATGGAATTGCTGAAACAGAAAACGATTATAAAGTCGGATTTTATTCTTTATTAGATTCGAAAACAGAAGTTGATACTATTTTAACGATTCCAAAAAATCGTGACTTATTAAATGTAAATCATCCTGATATTAAAACCTTAACTTGGTTTAGTAATGGTTATTATAATTTAGCACCGATAGATTCTTCAGTAAATGTTCAGTATTTAGATTTACGCTACCCTCTACTGAATCCAAATGATGTTGGTACATCAGTGTTTCGTTTTGAGTTAATGGAAAAAGGAGAGCGTTGGGATATGGTTCCGTTTTCAGGGAAACGTCCATCAAGTGAAGATTTAAAAGAATTTTCTAAACGTTTTTGGGGGAAGTAATAGGTTATAATTTGGTATTCCCTTAAGTGATGTTTATTTAAAATAAGTATAAAATTTTCAAATGAAATTAGATAAGATTGATAGAAAACTGTTGGAGCTCCTTCAAAAAGACTGCAAACAAACAACAAAGCAGTTGTCTTTGCATTTAGGGCTGTCAGTAACTGCTGTTTATGAACGTATCAAAAAATTGGAAAGAGAGAAGGTAATAACGCAATATGTAGCGTTATTAAATAAAAATAAGATAGGGAAATCATTTTTAGTGTTCTGTCATATAAAACTTGAAAAACACACGAAAGAGTATATTGTTATTTTTGAAAGAGAGATTAATAAATTAGAAGAAGTAACCGAATGTTTCCATGTAAGCGGAGATTATGATTATATTTTGAAAATATATGTAAAGGATATGGATGAGTATCGTGAGTTTATGGTAAACAAATTAACAACCTTAAAGCATATAGGAAGCACCCAAAGTACGTTTACTATAGGAGAGGTTAAGAATTCAAATACAATAGCTTTATAATGAAAAAACGAACGATTTAATCGTTCGTTTTTTCAATTTCAATAAAAACATCTTGCGCTTTAATAATTTGATTGTAAAACTCTTTTAAATAATGGTATTCATTACTGTTATAAATTTTTTTATTGGTATTTATTTTAGAGTATACACTAATAGTATTGTTTGTTTTTTTGAAATTTAAGATAAATCGACCTCCATTATTCGGTAATGAGATAGCTTTATTTTCAGGCAGTTTTTTTACAATATAATTTTCAGGTATTTTTAAAGACAATATATACGTGTTATTTCTAGGGTAACCATAATCGACAGGGTAATCTCTTTTCTTAAGTTTAAAAGGATTTTTTGTATATTGGTTTATTAAAAAAGGATTAATCTTAACGTTATTATTGAAGTCTAGACCATCAAAAGTTACTTTATATTTTTGGTAAAGAGTTTTGTTATTTTTGTTTAAATTTTTATATTCAAATTTATCTACTTCTAAATTAGGGTGTTTAGATTCAAAATTTTCAATAAAACTATCTGAGCTTTCATTACTTAATTTTTCACGATCATTCAACGCAAAATAACCATCTGTAGAAATCATTACATTACCATTCAGTTCATTTTCATCATTTATAGATAATTGAACTTTTGTAGTTCTATATGTTTTTTTAGTTAATTGAATTGTTTCCCAATAACTTCCTTTTTTAAAATCCATAACCCTGCCATCACCATTTAAAGAATTGTACTGTACCAAACCAAATGGAAGTTTTTTATTTGTGGCATCTAAAAAATAAGTTGTATTATTAATAACTACTTTTACTAATAAGTAATTAAAATCATTTATAACAGGGTGTAATTTTGTTGGGATAGCTTTATTTCTTGTCGATGTTAGTACAAGATAACTCTCTATTTGAGCGGCTTTAAGAGAGTTGTATAAAGATAAATTTATATCAAAAATGTTTCCAATTTTATTTTCAAAAGCTTTTTTTATTTTTACTTTTTTAGAAGGCCAATATTTTTCATTCCAGGTATAATGATTTTGAATAAATTCAAAGGTTTTAGTAGCCCTTTCTAAGTCGTTTTCATTAGAAAGTAATTCTAAATCTAACTGTTTTTTAAAGTAATTCTTTTTAGAAGATTGATTGTCTAAAAAATCATATTTTAATTTTTTGTCAGCATCTTTCCATGTCTTAGTATATTTTTTAATCCCTCGAGTTGGATTGGTGTATGATTCAAGCTCAAAAGATAGTTTAGATATAAAATTTTCTTTACTTAACATGTAATCTTCTTCTTTAAAGGCAGAAATAGTATCCATTCCATATTCTAAAATTAAACAATTGCCATCTCCTAAGCCAGGTATATATATACAGTTTTTCTTTACAGACGGATTGTCTCTGCTAAGCTTAAGGAAGCCAACCAATCGTTTATTGTATTTCCAATTACCTAGTATAGAGGCGGTAAAGTCACTTTTTATTTTAGGTATATCTGACTGGAAATACCAATCATCAATTCCAGAGTATGGAGATGTTATAGAGTAGGTATATTCAATAACGCTTCCTGCTTTGATACTGGGTAATGTAAAAGTAACTTCTCTCCATTTTTCATTAAGTTTTTTTTTATATACACTATTTTTTAATAAATAAGTTTTTAGAATTTTATTGTTCTCAGAAAGGTTATAAGTAAGTGCCTTTATTGAATGTAATTCTTCTTCCCCATATATAGGTATTCTTATTGTAGCCTTGTTATCTCCGTCTTTTTTTAAGATTTTTATTTTGAAGTAATAATCAGTCGTATTTTTATAATCTTTGTTTTTGTCTAAGTAATAGTTGGCATGCTCATAAAGAACAATTGCATTTGCAGTTGTATCTTTTTCATACCTATTCATGTTTAATTCACTAACAGTTACTTTTCCTGTTTTACTGGATTTACTTTTTTGAGAAAACCCTTTAAGACTAAAAAGACAAATTAATAGTATAATTAAATTTTTCATTATTTTTTAATTAAGACAATTTTTTCAGATTGTTTTTTTA
>CBDTZS010000234.1:0-4305 GCA_965364955.1 uncultured Tenacibaculum sp.
AATCCGTTGTTTTTGGTGGAAGCGTTGAAGGTTGGTAAAAGTAAATAGGTTTTTTTAATATAAATAGAAATATATTGGATAATCTTTGGAATGATTTTAAATTAGAAAACAATCGGATTTTTACTGTTTCCCTTATATACGTATTTGTGGAATTCACTATATTTAAACTTATATCTAATAATACTATTTTTTAGATATCATTTAAAGGAACGGATACTAATTCTAAACTACTGGGTGTTCGTTTACTCAATAATTTTGCGAAAAATGAAGAACAAACATGTATATCTCAATAACAAAAAAAATCAACAGAGTAACTTTAATCGTAAAAGAGGATTTACTCCAGAAATAAAAGAGGAAGAGCTAGAAATACCAACAATAAAAGAATTTCAAGTAACTAATCTTCGAAATTATTACATTGCCTTTACTGAAAGATATAAGAATCGATACATTAATAGAACCATTGAATTCCCTAGTTATATTGATCTAATTGAGATTCGATTCTTTCCAGTTTTTGGTAAAGATTTAAAAAATAAATTCTTTCAAAAATACGGATTACTTCCAATTTCTTATAGTGATTTTAACCGCACTGTTCTTTTTGAAGTAGTTGAAAAAAAATCATTTGACGACTTTAAGTCTGATATTGAATTTATAATAAGTCAAGATGAGGACGTGCCTTATTCTGGTGAAGATTTTAACATAATAGCTAATATCTATAAATTCCGTTTTATTGATAAGAGAGCTGAAACTTACGATGAAGAATCAATTATTCTTTCTACCATTCAATCAACATCGATTGAAACTTATAATCTTCAAAAAGAAGGGTTAAAGAAGTTTCTTAGTGAAGCAAATTTGTCTTTTTCAATAAACAATAATGAAGATCTCTTTTATTTAAATCATGCTAGTAACGATATTGTGATTAGCATTGAACAAAATTTTGATATAGTACAAAGCATAACTAGTTCTAGAGCACTCAATGTTAGACCAGGAATGATGGGGACACTTAGAATGGAGTATGGTTTTGACGTAGAAGTACCAGAAAACCTTGCTACTGTCGGAATCATTGATACTGGTATAAATGTAATTGAACCCTTTAATAACTTAATTGTTGAAGGAGGAATCAACATTACTGGAGAAACAGATGCTGATCATGCCGGTCATGGTACCTTGGTTGCTGGTTTGGCAATCTTTGGACAAGATTTGCCTGCTTCTGTAGAAACTACCTATGTAGCTAAATGTAAAGTTTTACCTATAAAAGTACTTCATCATGGGAATGGAGGTATTAATTTTCCAATGTTACTACAAGCTATAAGAACAGCAAATCAAGTAAAAGGTGTTCGTATATTTAATATGTCATTAGTTTTTTATCCTAAAAAATATAATGAGGCTTTTTCAGATTTTGCATATGAACTTGACCGATTGTCTCATGAACTTGGTGTTTTGATTTTTATTTCAGTAGGTAATTTTGACGCTATTGCGTTAGAAGAACTATTGACCATAAATTCACATAGTGATCATGATTATCCTGAATTCTATTACAATTTGAATAAAACTACTCTTGTACATAATTGTGAAAATACAAATATAAGTATCCCCTCAGAATCACTAAATAATTTATCGATTGGAGCATTAGCTGGTAATATGGAGAATGGTGATAATTCAGATATTACACCTGCCAATATTTATCCTGCGTATTATTCACGTAAATTTCATTTTGATTATGAGCAAAAAGTAAATACAACAAATTTTAGTCGAAATCAAAAGAATAAGCATTTGAATAAGCCAGATTTGGTGTTTGACGGTGGTGATCTATTAAATGAGGAATCTGGTATTGAAGTAATTGCTAGTCCTGCAGATAACTATTTTAGAAGAACTTCAGGCACAAGTCTTTCTACTCCTTTAATTACTTCAATTGCAGCGGAAATAGAAGGATTATATCCTAATTTAGATGTTCAATCGATAAAAGCCTTGTTAATTAATAGTTCTAATTACTATAAATCTAATGAATTACCACTGTTTCAAAATAAAGAAGAACTATTAAGAAAGCTTACAGGCTTTGGTGTTCCTGATAGAAATAATGCGCTACTTTCTGATAATAAATCAATCACGATGGTGATTGAGGATCAAATTAAACCGCTTGAGATTATTTCTATTCCAATTTTCTTACCCGAATATCTTAAAACTTCTGGAAACAAATTGATATTTCAAATATCAATTGCATATAGTTCATATCCAGATAAAGGAAATCATTTAGGATATTTAGCATTGCATATGTCTTTTAATTTGATGAAAAATTTACCTATAAATGAAATAGCGACAAATAAAGCTAGTGAAACAGTTGCAAAAAAATCGTTTTCTTGGAGCGAGGATCATTTTGGCAAAGAGAATATTATTTTTTCAAATGCTCAAAGTAAAGAGTACAAACTTCAGCCCAATGATATAATTTCTTTAAATGGAGAAATGGCTGTAGCAGTACGATGCTTATCCAAAGATAATATTGATGATAATTTAAAACATTATTTAGAAAATAATCAACATGCATTTTCTTTAGTAATAAATATAAGAGAAGAGCTGAAAAACATTACCGAAAATAACTTGTACAATGAAATGCTTGAAATCAACAATTTAACTCTAATAAATGAAGTTGAAACCGATGCTGATTTAGATTTGGATGTTTAAATTTAATTACTTTTTTAAAGCTTTTTTCTCAAGCTCAATTAATTCAGACCAAACTGAAATATCTATTTTAGGTACCAATTTTTTATTATCTAATTGTTTGAATAGTGTACGCTTAATGGCATTGATTAAAGTTTTTTGAATACTATAATAGCTCAAATTTTCACATTGCTTTATAATTTTATTTAAAGCAGTTTTAGAAGGTATTGTGAAATCTCCTTTCTTCAATGTTAATTGTATTAATTCTTCAATTTGAGATTTATTAGGTAGCGAAAACTCCAAATTTACATCAAATCGTCTAAGTAAAGCATCATCAATCATATTTTCTTGATTGGTTGCTGCTATAACCATAGAAGATTGAGGTAGGTAATCAAAAAGTTGTAGAATTGTATTGACAACTCGTTTCATTTCTCCATGATCTTGATTGTAATCCCTTATTTTACCTAAGGAATCAAATTCATCAATAAAAATAATACTATCTTCAAGAGCTGCTTTCTTAAAAACCTTCGTTAAGTTCTTACTAGTTTCTCCAAGTTTAGACGATACGATTGCTCCTAAATTAACAACATACATAGGTTTGTTTAATTCACCTGCGATAACATATGACGCTAAAGTTTTACCACAACCTGAGGGTCCATGCAACAAAAGCTTATTGGAAACTGGCAAATCGAATTTCTGTAAAAGTTCTATAGAATTGTTTTCCTTAATAAAGTAAATTAGTTCATTCTTAATTTCCGGGTCAATAACTAAGTTTCCTAATCTATAATCAGAGTTTAGTTTATCAATAAAGAGATCATTGATTTCTCTCTCATTTTGTTGATTAAAATAATGATTAGAACCTACTCTTGTTAGTTTACCACTGTCTCGATTTGATTCTTTTAATAAAGACTGTAATTGAAGGGCAAGGTTAGTTTTCTTACTCTCTTTATAGAATTCAATGAATTCAGTCAAAGATTTTAGTAAGCTTTCACGATTGTTTTCTAAACCATATCGTGCAATTTTCTTTATGTAATCAATTTGTCCCACTAATATTAAATATATGACAAAATTAAAAGAAAGATATCAATATTCAGGATAAATTTAAGATTTTAATTTTAATTGTTATGATAACACTTTAATCTAACCTTTAAAAGCATTTAAGATGTGACTAATTATTGAGAATTACATAACCTATAAATAGATTGATTTTGAAGTGTAATATGTGTGAATTTATTACTAATTATAAAAACAAGTCCAGTTGTTTTTATAATTCTGATGATTTTAAAAAAAATTAAATAATGAACGAACTTTCAGATGAAATTTAAAATAGATTAAAGGAAATTATTATAGAAAAAAGTATTGAAATTAAAAGCATGAAATAAAAGGCGAAAACCAAATAAAATGCCCAAACGGTGGAACTTCAATTGACGTTCAAGATATTTTATCACATTAATTAGTTATCTGTAATTAGACTCTCCACCGCATAATACAATCTATTCTGCGCATTTTCTTGTGAACCAAAAATAGCACGAAACAATTCTCCTTTTTCAGAAATTAATAACCATTGCGGTGTTCCTTCAGCGTTAAACTGGTCGTATACTTTGTGATGCTCATCTATATAAATAGGAAATGGATTCTCGCCACTAGTAAAAA
>CBDTZS010000235.1:0-4276 GCA_965364955.1 uncultured Tenacibaculum sp.
ATTAAAATCTTCGTAACGAGCAAAAGCAAATAATTGTTGTTTTTTATCTTGTGATAATAAGTTATAAGCAGTTTCTAAATACCATCCTTGTAAAGCACTTCCTAAATCAGAGCCGTAATATGCATTATATTCTTTACTATCTGTAACACTTGCATGAATAAACTGACCTCTAGCTGTAAAACGCTTGTACGCATAACGAGCATCTAAACCTATCATTGCAATACCAATATCAGCACCATCAATATTTTCAATAGCTTTTTCTGACTGAGTTCTACCAAAATACCCTGATGCCCCTAAACGTAAACCTGGTAACCCATAATAATCTAATTTACCCGAGAAGTTTACATTATTCATTTTAGACTTTGCTCCTTTTTGGCGTCCATTACGAAATCCATTTTCACCTCCTAATAATTTACCATTACTCTTATTCTTTGATTCAAAACCATTAAACATATAAGCTTGGTAACGTAAAGATGCTTCATCCCATCGACCAGATAGTCCTAAACCAATTTCTCTCCAAGTAGAAGGTACAATTGATTTATCCATACTTGGTCTTTCAACACCGTTAAAAGTTGTTGGCTCATGGTATTCATTCACAATACCCATTGGTACTAACATTAAACCTGCTCTTAAGTTTACATTATCTGTTAATGTATACTGTAAAAAAGCTTGTTCAATATATACTTCGTTTACGTGCTCAAATTCAATTTCAGTAATAAATTGTGTACGGTCGTTAAATTTATACCCTAACAACATTACCATTCTATGCACATCTAATGTCGCATTATCTCCTGTAGGTCTATTATAATGAACTTCTGCATATCCACCAACAGTTAAACCTTTTTGATTTAAGTTTGATGATAAAATACGCTGTGCAGCATTCTGCTGACTTTGTGGATTCGTAGGAATACTATCTTGTGGAGCAGATTGTGCTGTTGCTAATAATGATGCACTAACGACTAATGCAAAAAATACTTTTTTCATCTTTATTTAGATTAACTTTAAATAATTATTTGTTTTACGGGTGCAAATGTAAAAGAGATAATCAATCCAACAAAGCTTATTAAGACTTATTTTAAATAAAATACAATACTCTATTTAAAATAAGTCTTAATAAGTTATAAATGAAAAGGTTATTGATTTTGTTTTTTTAGGTAACTAATTACTGCCTTTCGAATATCGTAGCTTAATTCTGTAGGTTTAGGTCTGTAAACAGTAAGGACTCCGTGATTTTTCTCTGATAAAACAGGGATATCTAACCCTCTTAATAAGTAATCTGAAAAGGCTACAACATAGGTTTTATCATCTTGTATTTGTAACTCTTTTATAATCCACTCATCTTCTACCCTAGTAATATTATAACGTTGTAAATAAGCACCAGTACCCACAGCATTCAATCCATAATTTAAAACTTCTTTAAGTAAACTTCCTTTTATATCAACTTTTAATATTGCTCCTCCGTATGGTAAAACTCTAAAAATATCTACAACATTAACATCCCCTTCTAATTCATCATCAATTCGAACAGAACCTCCGTTTATTAAAGCGCAATCTACTTTATTCTCATAGGCAAAACTCATTGCTTTAGTTAGAACTTCTCCCATATTGGTTTGTTTACTTCTAATTGAAGTTTCTCTGGCATCTAAAGGAATCTTAGCCTTATAAATTACTTCATAAGGGTTTGATACAATATCTTTAATTTTATTTTTTAAAACCTTTTGCCATTTATCAACAATCACTCCTACTTTTTCATCTGTAACAATCTGGTCATTGATTTCTTTTAATTCTGATTTTAACTCTATTTTTTTTGTGATTGGATCATACTCAAAACGATGGATATAAACTGTTTTAGCATTTGCATCAGCCTTTGCTATAATTACATTACCTACACTATTATGACTATTTGTATGTTCGTGCCCACCCATTATTAATGGAACATTTGGTAATAATTCAGCTACTTTCTTATCTTGATTTATAGTTAAGTGAGTTAGCCCAATAACAATATCTACTTTATCTTTAACATTATTGTATGCTCTTTTAATTTCTTCATAGATATTACCATAGTGCACATAACTTCTAGGATTTGATGGAATACAAGCACTTATGAAACCTACTTTTAATTTTGTCCCGTCTGGGTTCTCAAACTCTTTAATATAGGAATCATTTAACCGCTCTTTTTTTCCATTAATTACTTTATGAAAATAATGATGTTTTCCTTCTTTATTATGCAATACGTTAGCCGAAATCCAATCGAATTCACTTTCATTCAATCTTTCTTGTAAACTAGTATAACTCAAGTCAAATTCGTGATTTCCGAAGGCCACAAGGTCGAAATTCATAGCATTCATTACTTCAACCATTTGCTTACCTCTAACTCTTGCCCCATCTACTTTCATAGTACCTATTAGTGATGGATTTAGAAAGTCCCCCGCTAAAACAAGCATGGTGTTTTTGTCTTCTTTTAATAAGTTTTGATGTACTGTTTCTACTCTTCCCATTCCTCCGAACTTACCTCCTTGAATTGGAGCTATCTCATACACATCGTTTAATTGAAGAATGTTAAAATATGTTTTTTCGGCTTCCTTATTAAATTGGTAAGCAGATTTTAAAGAGTTACTTGTGTCTTTTTGAAAACCACAACTAACAATAAAAGCAGTTAGTATTGTTATAAATAAAAATTTGAATTGTTTCATTGAATCTTTTTTAATGAATCAAATTTACAAATTCTAATGAAGATATTTACGAGTATTTTTTCTGATTGCTTTTCGGTATGCAACCAACTTTGGAAACTGATAAAAGAAGTTTCTTTTCTTATGAGCAATCGTTCTCGGTTTTCTAACCCTTGACCTTAACACAAAGGCTGTCCAACTTTCAACAATATCTTCCTCAGGACTTTCAGCTGCATAATCAGTTACAAACTCTAATCGATTATTATCATATAAATCATGTAGTTTCTCAACACAATTTGCTTCTGTGTAACAATAATCTCTTTGTATAACATCCCAACTATTTAATAAAGCTCCTTTCCAAAACAAATTAACAAATTTGTTTATATAACTTTTTTTATAAGCTTCACCTTCCAGTGTCAAATACAATTCTCCTTCTCCTTGTTCTCTTTTACTTGTTGGTCTTATTTGAGTTTTATTTAATGTTAATAAATGTCCGAATTCATGAACTAAAGTATAAATAGATTCATGTAATCTCCTTTTATCTCTTGTTTTTAGATTTACATCTTTTACATCAATTTCTAGTTGCCATTTATCATTTCTAGAATTTAATGATACTAATGCTCCTGTTTTTTCATCAACACCATCAGTCATTAAAACAACTCTCTTAATATATTTTTTAATCAACTCTTGCGGAAAAATTCTATTAAATTCTTTCCAATAATCATTGGCTAAGTCATTTTTATTAGACCCGTTTTTTATTAAAATCCCGTTTTGTATTTGCCATACCCCTATCCTTTCCTCAATCTGAGATTGACAAAGCGTAGATAAAAACAAAAAAAAGATAATAATTTTATATTTCATAATATATTAAAAAACTTCAAGTGCTTTATTGTAAGCACTTTCAAAACTCATTGGTTTAATATTGGTTTCTACTTTCTTTGCTGTAAAATATGACAATAATTTTTCAGTTGGCATATTGCCAGTTAGCTCATCTTTTGCCATCGGGCAACCTCCATAACCTTTAATCGCTCCATCAAAACGAAGACACCCTGCTTTAAAAGCACTATCTACTTTTTCATGCCATTTTGTTGGCGTTGTATGTAAATGAGCACCAAACTCTATTTGAGGGTAGCTCGGTATTAAGTTTGAATACAAGTAACTTATATCCTCAGGTGTTGAACTACCAACTGTATCTGATAGAGATAGTATTTTCACACCTAATATAGACAATTTTTCTGTCCATTCCCCTACTATTTCAACATTCCACGGATCACCATAAGGATTTCCAAACCCCATTGATAAATATGCCACGACTTCTTTTTCCGTTTTATTTGCGATGTCTAAAACTTCTTTTAATGTTTCTATAGACTGTTCTATTGTCTTATGCGTGTTACGCATTTGAAAGTTTTCAGATATCGAAAAAGGGTATCCTAAGTAATTTATTTCTTCAAATTGGGAGGCATCATTTGCGCCTCTTACATTTGCAACAATTGCTAATAACTTACTTCTTGTTGTTGATAAATCTAACATAGATAACACCTCGGCAGTATCTCTCATTTGAGGAATCGCTTTTGGTGATACAAAACTTCCAAAATCTATAGTATCAA
>CBDTZS010000236.1:0-4274 GCA_965364955.1 uncultured Tenacibaculum sp.
ATAAAAAAATCAACACTTGTTAGGTGTTGATATGTGATAAGTACTATATTATTTTTAACGTTTAGAGTAAGAAACGTAGGGCAGTAAATAAGCACTATCGTTTCGGTTTATTACTTCGTAAAATATAAATATTTTGCTTTTATCCTTTCTGTTACAAACGCTAAATTTTATATTTAGAGGACTTTATAAATATTCACAGAACTTTCGGAAATCACCGAATGTACTATGTTTTTTTTATACCTTTTTAGCAAATCTGTTTAGTATATCCTAACTTTTTTAGTATGTCCATTTGCATGTATAATATGGTTACATTGGTTTCTGTGCCCATTAGAGTGGGCAATATGATTACATTGATAAATATGACCGTTGGGATGACAAGGAATTATGTAGCCATAATTATTTCTACACCTATGTTGACATTGGTTCCTGTGTCCATTAGAGTGGGCAATATGATTACACTGGTAAGCATGTCCATTGGGATGAGCTATATGATAACATCGAGTTGTTATATTTTTATATTTAGGCTTGTTAATATAACTTTTCACAGACCTATATCCTGACAAAACCAGATTAGCTCTTTTTTTTCCCGAAGAATGTGTATGGTCATTATCATTGATTGGTAAATTAGCTAAATAATTGTAAACAATATCAATATCGTAATTGTATTTAGCTAAAAATTTCCCGGAATAAACATCAGCTTCATCTTCAGTTTCAGTTTGAGACGACCTTATTTTCCAAGTTGAACCATATGGGTTATATACGTTAGATTGGTGTCCTAATGCTTGATGACCCCATTCGTGAGCGAAAACGAATGCTAAAATGTTTCTGTTTTTATTAATGGTAGAGTAATCTAAAATAATTAAACCTCCATTATGAGCTTGTCCCCAATTAAATGTTTGGTTGAAAATGATTGGGTATTCCATCCCAGAATACCTTTTTAATTCTTTATA
The DNA here is from genome assembly GCA_965364955.1 of uncultured Tenacibaculum sp. Taxonomy (GTDB): domain Bacteria; phylum Bacteroidota; class Bacteroidia; order Flavobacteriales; family Flavobacteriaceae; genus Polaribacter. The sequence continues at coordinate 951 of CBDTZS010000236.1, forward strand.
AACTTTATATGTTTTCGGATAATTATATGCGTAATATATTTTACCTCCATAAGCATCTTTCCATTCATTTATTTGATACTTCTGCTGATTGGTTAATTTGTATTGTGAAAATACATTTTGACTAATAAATACTAAACAAAAAATAAGAATTGGATATTTCATAGTGTATTTTTTTACATTTACCAATGTTGTTGTGTATGGTTTGCTGTGTATTTCAAGCAATTAATTTAGTGAATAATTACCGAATAGAAAACCTAGGAGGATCTTTGCAAGAAGATTTGTACTAGTAATAAATTTTATACGATGTTGGCAACAGGCTTTTTTTTAGTTGTAAATCCTATTGATTTCTCCATTTCCTTTACCTTTTACACTGCGTACATATCCATTAATTACTTTGTTCATGGGTATTGGGTTGTGTCCTGGAAAATAATCTTTGTATTTTTCATAAGCATCCTCTACCATTCCAGATGAAACAACATTTAATCTAATTCCGTTTTCAATTTCTAAGGCAACTGCTTTTACAAAACTATGTATTGCTCCATTTACCATGGAAGCACTTGCTGTTTTAATAACTGGATCATCAGCTAAAATACCCGTTGACAAAGTTATAGAACCTTTAGTGTTTAAATACTCTTTCCCTATACGTACAAGGTTGACCTGCCCCATCATTTTACTCTTTATTCCAATGTAATAATCATCTTCCGTTAAATCATTAAAACCAGCCCATTTGGCTTCCCCTGCAATACAGATTATAGCATCCAACTTTCCGGTCTTTTGAAACATTTCTTTAATAGAACTGCTATCCGAAATATCCACGATAAAATCACCATTTGTTCGACCTGCAATAATCACAGTGTCTTTTTTGCTAAAATGACCAGCAACTTTTTTACCTATAGTTCCGTGACCTCCAATAATTAATATTTTCATAAGTTTATGTTTTTTTATGAATCGTTTTTTTATTTCAATTTTGTAATTGTATTTAATCTGTACATGTGTAAAATAACAGCAATAGTACTTCCAATAATAATTGGAAAAGCACCTATTAAAACCCCATAAAAAATATAGATAAAGTTTGCAACTGCAGAAAATATTCTCAAATTATATTCTCCTTTAGTATACATAGAAAAAAGGTTTAGCGCTAAACCTAAATAACCAACTAGATTATGCATCATTTTAAGAAAGTTGTTTTTCAAAATGGAAACCCAATATTTTGAATCCCTGATTAAAATAAAATTTATGAGAACGCGCATTTTGCGTATAGGTATTTAAACCAATGCAATTATAAGCTTGCTCTTTTGCCCATTCTTCTATTTTAGTTATCAACCATTTGCCATATCCTTTTGATTGTATTTTAGCATCAATAATGACATTGTCTAATTCTAAATGTTTGCCACTATAAACTCTTATGGTTGTCCAGCCGCTAGAAATACCTATCAACTCGTTATTGTTAAATAGAGCAAAACATCTGTAACCCGAAAGATTAGCCATATCTAATAAGGTTTTGTTTATATAGTCATTATCTCTATTTGGATTTAACTGCTTTAATAATAAAAGTATCTTTTCTTGGTGTTCTAAGGGATTGATTAATGCAAATTTTAGATTTTTCATATTTATATATTGAGATTTGTAGATGTGTTATGTGAAAAAAAAGCTATTTTTTTAGAAATTGAATGTATTCGTTTATTAGATTTTCGTTTCTTTTAAGATACGACCATTTACCATGTCTTGTAGAGATTAGTAATCCACATTTTTCCATGTTTGTTAAATAAGTAGAAATGGTAGATTGAGATAAACCGGCCTTTTCTTGAATATAAGTAACGCATACACCATCATTAAAATGTTTTAAGGACTCGTGAGGAGGAAAATTTTTGGCAGGCTCTTTTAGCCATTCCATTATCTGAACTCTGGTTAGGTTAGATAAACATTTTCCAATTTCTGTAGCATTTTTTATAAGCATAGTGCAAATATATCTATAATTCTAGATATGTGAAAATGTTTATTGGTTTTTTTATGAATTTTTTTTTTTTTGATAGCTTATTGCTAACGTTTGGTATAAGATTAGTGCTGGTTAAAAATACAATAATTTTCGATTTTGACACTTAGCAGAATTTTTTTAATTTTATCCTATTTTCCGCTGATTACGAAATTTTAAAAATTTTTCGGACTTTATAAATATGCCAAAACTTCGGTTAAACACCAATCTTACGCAATAATTTTATGCATTGTTGTGCGTTCGTTTTTTTATTAGTTTGTCTTCAATGTAATCGTGAAAGTATATTAGTATTCCAATTATTAGATGAAAAGACATAATTGAATTACCAATTAAACCAGTTGACTTACATGAAAATAGATGTATAATTCCTGTAACTATATGATATGCCGTTAATATAAATAAAGCAGTATTTGATTTAGATTTTAGTATAAGGAAAATTAGAAATAACTAAAACATTAATCGACCAATATGAATAGGAAGTCTTTCAGAACCAATTTTATTATAAACCAATATCATCAATACTAAGTCTACGATTATTGACAATATAATTGCCAACTTTAAAATAGGTCTTTTCTCTTTTGTCATAATTATTTCAATTGTACGTGAATATGGTCATCGTGTCTAACCGCTCTACAACCGTGATATCTTATTTTATTATTCTTTAAATTCATTCTGCTTTTCAAGTGTGGTTCAATAAATAGTTTTCCTAAATTCTGATTTTTCAAGATTTTTTCTATTAGTTTTTTTGTTCCTTTTTCTGAAAAGACCAATTCATTATTTATTTTTCCTAAAGTCAAATATTTTGGAAAGTCATATTGAAAATAACCATTTTTTAAACACTTTTCAATTTGATTATATTCATTTGATTTCGGGTTTTCAAAAAGTCCGTAACCGCTAATAGATTTTTGTTTGTTCGTTATATTTCCCTTTTTTGTTTCATAAATCAAACTTATGTCAATTTTCTTTCCATCATTATGGCTTAAATGAGGAAGTAGAGGGAATTTATTAATGAAAGGGAAATTAGCATCTAAATAATGAATTTCAATATTCGTCCCGGTTAATTCTTTTTCCGTTTTGCTTAATAATTCATTTAGTTTTGGTCTTATATAATTCCTGTTTAATAAAACAGTCATATAATTTGTAGGTTTTATTTTTTCCGAATGTTTTACTTTTTCTCGCCCAAAAATTGGTGCAATTAACGGAACAATTAAAAGTGTAGAAACTAAATAAATACTTGTAAAAATAATAAGGCTCTTAAATTTCAGTTTTTTATTCCATTTTTTAGAAATCAACAAACTTATCAAATAAACTATTCCACCAATTTGAGTAAT
>CBDTZS010000237.1:0-4245 GCA_965364955.1 uncultured Tenacibaculum sp.
GGCTTCAAACAGGAGCGAGATTTATTATTAATGTTCCAAGAGAATGGTCCGGTCTCAATGTTACACGAACTACTCCAATTGCAGGTACTCCTATTGTAGAAGTTTTTGGTGATATATCTCCAAATGTTTTAGCTGCTGGAATAAAAGTAGCTCTATTGAATCCTATTTTTGGGATGGTTGTATTTTTAATAGCAAGGTTAGGTATAATGATTTTTACTTTTAGAAAATAAAGCAAATGATTTATCTTTTAATAAAAAAGCCCTTTTTGACTTTAAGTACTCTTGTTTTTTTATTCTTAAATTCATTTTCTGTTTTTTCTCAGAATGAATATTTAACACAAATAGGAAAGATAGATTCAATCTCGTCAGAAATTTTAAAGGAACAGCGTAAGTTTTGGGTACAACTTCCTCGAAACTTTAGTAAAGAAAGAAGTTATCCTGTTGTATATATATTAGATGGAGAAACACATTTACCAACAGTTTCTATCGTCCAAAATTACTATTCAGGAGGGTTTACTCCAGAAATGATTTTAGTTGGGATTTCTAATGAAAATAACAGAACAAGAGATTTAACTATTTCTAAAATTACAAGCAGACAAGGCGCGTCTTTTAATTTTGAAACTGGTGGCGCAGAAAATTTTATTCAGTTTATAAAAAACGAATTGATTCCCTTCATTGATAAAAAATACCCAACTACGAATTACAGAACGCTAATTGGGCATTCTTTCGGTGGATTATTTACCATTAACGCACTTCTGCATCATCCAGAGATGTTTACTAATTACTTAGCTATTGACCCCAGTTTAGATTGGGATAATCAAAAATTGGTAAAAGAAGCTGTGAATATTTTAAAAGAAAGGAAGTTTAAAAGTAAGTCGTTATTTCTTTCTTTAGGAGGTCAGTTACATATGCAGCGAAACGATATCACTCTTAAAAATATAATGGCTGATAAAAGTGGTTATACACTTTTTGGAAGGTCTAACTTAACGTTTACAGAAATAGCCAACTCTAACAAACAAAATGGATTAAAAAGTAATTGGAAATTTTATAAAAATGATTTTCATGGCACAATCTCTTTTCCTTCCATTAGAGACGGCTTGATTTCCTTTTTTAGATGGTACGAAATTAAGGATACTCACAAGTTCAACAACCCTGAAACTTCAACAAAAGACTTACTAAAAATCATCAAAGATCAAGAAGAAAGATATTTAAAACACTTCGGGTATTTTACTCCGCCATTTGATGAGCAAACACTTGTTATGTCTGGATATATGTTTTTAGATATGCAGCAAGCCGATAAGTCATTAACATTCTTCAAGCTTGCAACTGAATATTATCCAAATAGCGCAAATACTTTTGATTCTCTTGCTGATTATTATGCGAGCCAAAAGAATTATAAAAAGGCTTTAGAAAATGTAACCAAAGCTTATACAATAAGCAAAAGTGAATTTCATTTAAAAAGAATAGAAGAGTTTAAACGTAAAAAAGGGTAAAAACTTAAGTAGCTACAATAACTACTTTTAAATTTATAATTTAAAAATCTCACACTATCATGAAAAAAATAAACACAATTTTCATAGCATTCTTATGTTCATTTTTTATTGAAACTCAGACTTCTCAAAAAATAAATTCAGATTATTTATTAAGCTCTTTTGAATATGAAAACAAAGCAATGGGAACAGTTTCTATTGCTGAAAATGGAATTACAACTTATCAGAATTCTATTGGGTTCGCTGATCTTACGTTAAAGAAGAAAGCAAATGAATTTACAAAATTCAGAATAGGTTCTATAACAAAAACGTTTACAGCAACTGTTATTTTACAATTAGTAGATGAAGGTAAAATACATTTAAATACGTTGTTAGAAGAATATTTCCCTGAAATACCAAACGCCAATGTAATAACAATTGAACATCTTTTATATCATAGAAGTGGTTTATATAACATCACAAAAGAAGATGGATTTCATGTTTGGGTAAGTAAGCCTAGAAAAAGGGTTGAAATGTTAAAAAAAATGATTTTTAATGGAGTTGTTTTTGAGCCAAACACAAAGAATGAATATTCAAATACAAATTATATTCTATTATCTTATATAGCTGAAGATATAGATAAAAAATCTTTCGCTAAAATATTACAGAAAAGGATCGTAAAACCTTTAAACCTTACCAATACTCATTTTGGAAAAGAAATAAATCTTAAAAAAAATGAAGCAACTTCTTATTATTGGGAAGACTCAAAATGGAAGTCTATTACTATTGAAACTAATCTAAAAGGCCCTATGGGAGCTGGAGCAATTGTGTCAACAGCAAAAGAATTGACTGTTTTTTATACTAATTTATTTTCTGGTAAGTTACTTTCAAAAGAATCTCTTCAAAAAATGACATCACCTAAAGATGAAATGGGAATGGGAATCTCTATAATTAATTATAAAGGACTTTTAGTTTACGGACACGATGGAGGAATAGACGGATTTCGTTCTATGGCTATTTATATTCCTTCAAAGAAACTTGCAATGGCTTTTACATTTAATGCGTCTAGAGTTTCTTCTACAGGAACGATAATAGAGATTTTAGAAGCTTATTTTAAGGGTGATGAAAAACTTCAAAGTAAATCTTTGGTAAACCTTACTTCAACAGGTTTAGATAAGTATTTGGGGGTGTATAGCGGAAAAACATTTCCAGCCAAAGTAACTTTTACTAAAAAAGGGAATACCTTATTTGCTCAAGCTACTGGACAACCAATTTTTAAATTAATAGCCATTGAAAAGAACGTTTTTAAATATGATGCTATGGGTATTGTATTCTCTTTCAATTCAAACAGAGAAACAGTATCTGTTAAGTTCGGTGGTAAAAACCACCTTTTGTCTAAAAAAAATTAAATAATTAATCACCTAAATATTTATACTTATGAGAATGCCCTTATTAGATTTTTTAGTAAACGGAGATTTAAAGTTTGTAATCATTTTATATGCTTTTTTAATAACCTCTTTTGTTTTTTTCTTTAAAAAATTAAAGGAAAAAGAAAATCAAGAGTTTTATAATTTAAAAATTAAGAATTTGATTAATTGGAGTTTGTTAATCAGTGTTTTTTCACTTTTATTAGGACTCTTACATAGTTTTTACTTTGTGTCTAAAGCAGGAGGAATTGCAAATAACTTACTTTTTGGAGGTTTAGCAAATATGTTAATTACCCCAACGTTAGGAATCGTAATAGCAATGATTATTAAATTATTATCAACATCAATACTGTCTAAGAAATAATTTATGAAAAAATTTTTATTAGTAGTTGTTGTAGTATTTTCGTTTTCAATGTTTTCGCAAAATAAGGGTGATGCTTTTAGAAACAAAGGTGCTTTAGAAAAAGCAGTTGAAGCATATAAATCAGATTTAAAATCGAGCCCTGACGATTATAATAATACGTATAATCTAGCTTGTGCTTATGCCTTGATGTATAAAAAAGACAGTGCTTTTTATTATTTAGATAAAGCATTGAAAAAGAGCAATTCTTTATGGGCTTTGGCTGATAATGATTTATTCTCATTAACTGATGATGCAAGATGGGAAGTGGTTGAAGAGCAGCAATTGGCAAAATATCAAAAAGAGAAAATGAAATTGCAAAAGCCAGTATATGCGAAGCAATTGCTTAGATTGATTATGAAAGATCAATCTTTAGACTATCAGTTAGATATGGCGAAGCGTTATTTTATGAAGAATGCTAAAGCTCCACATTGGTATTATCCTATAGCCCAAATGAAAAAGAAAATAGGAGAAGGGGATTTTGCTAAATTGGAAAAATTGATTTCTGAAAACGGTTGGCCAACTTACAGTATGGTTGGTAAATTGGCTGCCGATGGTCCGTTACTGGTAATCAATCACCATGAAAAAGAAGAAGTAAGAATGAAATATTTGCCTAAAATTATGGACGCTTGTTTAAAAGGTGAGGGGAGTTGTTTTGAATATGCTAAAATTCAAGATAGAATCTTAGTGAATACAGGTGAATTACAACTTTACGGAATGCAATTTGCGTATGATGAAAATAGAAATTTAATTCCTTTTTCTATTAAAGAGCCAGAATATGTAGATAAACGACGAGCTAAGATAGGTTTAGTTCCTTTAAAGCAATATTTGAAAAGAAAAATAAATTATGATTTTAAGATCAAGCAAAAGGAAGAATAATTAAAATATGCTCGTTGATTTTCAAAATACCTGTTTCATTCATTTGAAATAGGTATTTTTGTAGTTGTAAA
>CBDTZS010000238.1:0-4221 GCA_965364955.1 uncultured Tenacibaculum sp.
ATTACGAAACTGTTTTCATTTTGAATCCCGTTTTATCTGAAACTCAGATAAAGGAGACAGTAAAGAAGTTTGAGGACTACTTACTATCTAAAGGTGCAGAAATGATTTCTAAAGAAGATTGGGGCTTAAAAAAATTAGCGTATCCAATTGAAAAGAAAAAAAGTGGATTTTACCACTTATTAGACTACAAAGTGGCAGGTGATGCTATTACTGCTTTTGAATTAGAATTCAGAAGAGACGATAGTGTTATGCGTTATTTAACTGTAAGGTTAGATAAACATGCTGAAGCGTGGGCTGAAAAAAGAAGAGAACGTGTTAAATCTGCAAAAAAGTAAGAAATGGCGTCAACAACAATAGAACAACAATCAAAAGGAAACAAGCAAGGTGAAGTACGTTACTTAACTCCGCTTGATATCGAAACTAAAAAAGAAGCTAAATACTGTCGTTTTAAAAAGAACGGTTTTAAGTACATCGATTATAAAGATGCAGACTTCTTAATGTATTTAGTAAACGCACAAGGTAAAATTTTACCAAGACGTTTAACAGGAACATCATTAAAATATCAACGTAAAGTTGCTCAAGCTATTAAAAGAGCTCGTCACTTAGCTTTAATGCCATACGTTGGTGATTTATTAAAATAATAAAGAAGTAGAAACATGGAATTGATACTAAAACAAGACGTAGAAAATTTAGGTTTTAAAGACGATGTTGTAACTGTTAAGAATGGTTATGGTCGTAATAGCCTAATTCCTAAAGGATATGCAATATTAGCTACTTCTTCAGCTAAAAAAGTATTAGCTGAAAACTTAAAGCAGCGTGCTTTTAAAGAAGCTAAATTAGTAGAAGACGCTAATGTAATAGCTGAAGCTGTTAAAGGATACGAAATTAAAATTACTTCTAAAGTAGGTTCTGGTGATAAATTATTTGGTTCAGTAAACAACATTAATGTTGCTGAAGCTTTAGCTAAAGCAGGTACTAACATTGATAAGAAATTTATCAAAGTTACTGGAGGTAGTGTAAAAAGATTAGGTAAATATAATGCTGCTGTGCGTTTACACAGAGCAGTTGTTGTTGATATCATCTTTGAAGTTGTTGCTGAAAAGTAATAATTTTTAAAATATATTAGTAAAAAGCCTACTCAATGAGTAGGCTTTTTTGGTTTAAAACTTAATATTTTAGCTAAAAAAGAGATTTAAAAACAATAAAAGGGGATTTTCCTGCAAATTTTCCTGAAAAAAAGTTTCATATTTGTAGTGTTAATAGAGACAGGGGACTTTATTACAAAAGTTTAAAATATAGTCTATTGAGGGGTTGATTATATTTTAAAAAAACTCTGACCTTAAGAAGGTCAGAGTTTTTATTTTATAATTTAATGTCTTCTTGATTTCTAAGAATATCTTCCATTGTTTCTCTTTTTCTAATTAGATAGTCTTTTCCTTTGTAAATCATAACCTCTACTGGTTTAAATCTTGAATTATAATTTGAGGCCATCGAATAACAGTAGGCGCCGGCGTTATGAAAACATAAAATATCTTCTTCTGATATTTCATTGATTCTTCTATTTGATCCAAAAGTATCAGTTTCGCATATGTAACCAACAATGCTATAAAAACGTTCCCTTCCTTTGGGGTTAGATAAGTTTTCTATATCATGATATGAATTGTAAAGCATCGGACGAATCAGGTGATTTAATCCACTATCAATTCCAGCAAAAACGGTAGAGGTCGTTTGCTTAATAACATTCACTTTTGCTAAGAAATAACCAGATTCACTAACTAGATATTTCCCTGGTTCAAACATTAATGTGATGTTTTTACCATATACTTTACAGAATTTATTAAATCTTTCAGATAATTTTTCTCCTAATTCAATTATATCTGTTGAAATATCGTCTTTTTTATAAGGGACTTTAAATCCGCTTCCAAAATCAATAAAATCAATATCCTTGAATTGTTTAGCAACATCAAATAAAATATCTGAAGCTCTTATAAAGGTATCAATATCTAAAATATCAGAGCCAGTATGCATGTGTATACCATTAATACGCATTCCTGTATTTTCTACAACTCTTTTTATGTGTGGTACTTGATGAATAGAGATTCCGAATTTTGAATCTATATGTCCAACAGAAATATTACTATTTCCACCTGCCATTATATGAGGATTAATACGAATACAAACCGGAACTTTTGGGTGTTTTTGTCCAAATAATTCTAGTATTGACAAATTATCAATATTAATTTGAACCCCCAATTTAGCAACCTCTTCTATTTCTTGTAAAGAAACTCCATTAGGAGTATAAATTATATCTTTAGGATTAAAGCCTGCTAATAGTCCCAGTTTTACTTCTTGAATAGAAACAGTATCTAACCCACTTTTTAAAGTATTAAAAACTTTTAAAATATTGATGTTAGATAAAGCTTTAACTGCGTAATTTATTTTCAGGCTTTTAACTTTCGAAAAAGCAGTAGTAATTTTTTTGTACTGATCTATTATCTTTTCAGTATCATATACATAAAGTGGAGAACCGTACTTGTTGGCTAAATTTAATAACTCTTCTCTATTCATTTTATTTATAATTTATAAAGGGCAAATGTATATAAGTAGTTTTTTTTAGCAAATTATTTAGAAGAAATAGACAAATCAAGTTTTTTTGTAGAAAACAGGTTATTTGTATATACTTAAAGGGTGGTTTTCCTAAAGGGAAGAATAAAAAAAACAACATATTTGTATCGAAATAAAATTAAGGGGATTTTATTTCGATACGAATGATATTTTCTTTGTAAGGGGGGAAGATATCATTAAGAACAAAGCTCTAGTGGATACACTAGGGCTTTCGTTTTTTAAAAATATAACTATTTGTTAAAAAGGTAGTTATTAATATAAAAGAAGAAAGAAAAATAATTTTAAGAGGATTTTCATTAATAAAAGGTGTTTTTCATTTATGATATAAAACTAAAATGAACTATTTTTGTAATGAAATAAAGATAAGGGGTCTTATTTCAACACTTTTGTGATATTTCTATGGGGGTAGATAATATCATAAAAAAAACTCTAGTGAAAACTAGAGTTTTTTTTATGATATTAAATTAAAATAAATTTTTATTTAAATTTTACAGCTACTTTTTCAACAATACCAACAATTACTTCACTTGCTTTTATGATACTTTCAACAGGTACATACTCGTAACGTCCGTGAAAATTATGTCCACCAGCAAAAATATTAGGGCATGGTAATCCTTTGTAAGATAATTGAGAACCATCTGTACCACCTCTAATAGGTTTAATTAACGGCGTAATACCCATATCATTCATTACCTCTTCAGCAATATCAACAATATGCATAACAGGAGTCACTTTTTCTTTCATGTTATAATATTGATCTTTAATTTCAATATCAATTGTATCTTTTCCAAATTTAGTATTCATCGCAGAAACTAAATCTAACATGGCTTGTTTGCGGTTCTTAAACAATTCCATATCATGATCTCTAATAATATAGTGTAAAACTGTTTGTTCAACTTTTCCTTCTACATGATGTAGGTGAAAAAAACCTTCGTAACCAGTAGTTTTTTCGGGAACTTCATCTTCAGGTAACGCATTGATTAATTCACTAGCGATCGTCATCGAATTAATCATTTTTCCTTTTGCATATCCTGGATGTACTATTTTACCATTAACGGTAATTTTAGCACCCGCAGCGTTAAAGTTTTCGTATTCTAGTTCACCAATCTGACTTCCATCCATAGTGTACGCCCATTTTGCGCCAAACTTTTCTACATCAAACATATGAGCACCTTTACCAACTTCTTCGTCAGGAGGAAAGCACACTCTAATTTTTCCATGTTTAATTTCTGGGTGTTGAATTAAATATTCCATTGCTGAAACAATTTCGGTAACACCAGCTTTATCATCAGCACCTAATAAAGTAGTACCATCAGTAGTAATAATGGTTTGCCCTTTATACTGTAATAAGTCATCAAAATAGTCAGGAGATAAAATAATGTTTAGCTCTTTATTTAAAAGAATGTCTTTTCCATCATAATTTTCATGGATTTGAGGTTTTACGTTCGCTCCTGTAAAATCAGGACTTGTATCAATATGAGCAACAAAACCTATGGTTGGCACTTCGTAAACTAAATTACTAGGTAAGGTAGCCATTAGATAACAGTTTTCATCTAAATCAACATCTTCCATTCCTATTTCTTTCAGTTCTTTTTC
>CBDTZS010000239.1:0-4217 GCA_965364955.1 uncultured Tenacibaculum sp.
ACTATCAGCCTAAATTCAATTTTAACCTGTAGCCATATTTCAGGACAAGACATTACATCAAAAACTAGAATTGGAAAATTTAATCAATAAAATAAAAAACAGCCTACAACTAAGCTCAGAAGCTGAAGAATTTCTTCATTCCATATCGAAAGAAAAAACACTTCCTAAAGGAGAAGTGTTAATCCGCCAAGGACAAGTTGTAAAGAAAACATTCTTTGTTATAGCAGGTTGTTTAAGGTCATACTGTATTGATAAAAACGGGAAGGAACACACCTTGCAATTTGCAATTAAAAACTGGTGGATTAGTGATTACATAGCTATTCATACTGATGAGCTCGCAACGCTTACCGTAGAATGTCTTACCGAATCGAAAGTTATTGAATTCAATGCCAAAGAACTGGATGGAATTCATGCACGCTTCCCAGAATTCGAATCTTATCAAAGACATAATTTAGAGCGTCACGTAGTTAGTTTGCATAAACGAATCTTGAATCAACTACAATTAAGTGCACCTGAGAGGTATGATTTATTTTTAGCTCAATATCCCGACATAGAGCAGCATACTCGAAATTATCACATCGCATCTTATTTAGGAATCACGCAACAAAGCTTGAGTCGTATAAGAGTTGAAAAAGCAAAAAAATAGCTTTCTTACCATAGGGTGAATTTTCCTCGGAATACTCACGCTACTTTTGTATCTAATTATTAAACAAAAAAATTGATACAGATATGAAAGCATTACAAATAGTAAAATACGGTAAGATTAGAGATTGTTTAACCTTTAACGAAGTAAGTAAACCTACCATACAAGTAAAAGACGTTCTTATCGAAGTTAAGGCTGCTGCCATTAATCCGATAGACAAAAGTATTATCCTTGGAAACCTACAAGGTATGCTTCCAATTCCATTACCTAGTACTTCCGCTTATGATGTAAGTGGAATTGTCGTAGAAAAAGGAAATGAAGTAAGCAACTTTGAAATTGGAGATTTGGTTTATTCTAGAGTACCGCAAGAGCAAATGGGCACATTGGCTGAATTCGTTGCTGTAACTAGTAACGCAGTTTCAAAAAAACCTGGAAATATTTCTTTCGAAGAAGCCGCAAGTTTACCATTAGCAGGACTTACTGCCTTACAATCCTTGGAATACGCAGGTATAAAAGAGAACGATAAAGTGCTTATTCATGCCGGTTCAGGTGGTGTTGGAAGTTTTGCTATTCAGTATGCCAAAGCAAAAGGTGCTTATGTTTATACTACCACAAGCACAAGCAATTTAGAATGGGTTAAAGAACTGGGCGCAGATAGAGTAATTGATTACAAAACTGAAGATTACAAAGCCATTGTTAAAGATGCAGACATCGTGTTTGACACACTTGGCAAAAACTATACTACAGAAGCTTTTTCAGTGGTTAAAAAAGGCGGAATGGTTGTAAGTGTTGTTGGACCGCTAGATGAAGAAAGTGCTAAAATGTTTGGAATGGCCGATTACAAATTACCGACTGAGCTGAGCAATTTAATAAGTGAGAAGGAGGCCACATACAAGTTTATTTTCATGCACCCGAATGGTTCGCATTTAGGCGAAATCAAAGCCTTGGTTGAGGATGATAAAATCAAATCAATCATTGATAAAGTATACCCTTTCTCAGAAAGCATCGAAGCATTCACTCACCTTGCATCAGGAAGAGCAAAAGGGAAAATTGTAGTAAAAATCAGTTAAGTCTTATTCTAATAAAAACATAAAAATTTAAATCATGATGAAAAAAATATTAATTGGATTAGCAAGTGTTATTGTACTTGCATTTATTGTAATCTATTTTATGGCTCAACCTACGCTAGAAGAGGATGGCTCGTATAGCCCTTCAAGTTTAGCGCTCACTTTAGGCACTGTTTCCAAAACGGATTTTGAGGACATCAAGTACACAAAATACCAAGGATATAAATCGAAGATTTTGGTGATTTTCACTGAACAAAAAAACTTGGAAATGAAAAATGGTAAAATGTTCTCTACAGGAAATCACCCTATAGAAGCTCTTGTACCAATGTTACACCTTAAAAATGCAGGATTTGATTTTGAAATCGTAACTCCTACTGGTAAACCTGTTGTATTTGAAATGTGGGCTTTCCCGCAAGAAGATGAGCATGTAAAAGCTATTTATAATGAATACAAATCGAATTTTGAACAACCTAAAAAATTGACAGATTTCATCACTAATTCATTTGCAAATGATAGTTCTTTCGCTGCAGTATTTGTACCAGGTGGACATGGAGCAATGATTGGAATTCCAGAAGATAGAAATGTTGCAAAAGCCTTAAGTTGGGCACACGACAGAGACTTATTTACAATTACGCTTTGTCACGGACCAGGTGCATTATTATCTACTACACTGGATAATCAAAAATTTCTTTATGATGGATACAAGATGGCTGTATTCCCTGACGCTGTGGATGAAATGACACCAATGATTGGTTATTTACCAGGACACATGACTTTAGGTGTAAGCGAAAGGTTAAAAAGCTTAGGAGCTATTATTGTTAACACAGAATCTGATAAAACCGTTTGTGTGGATAGAAAATTAATTACTGGGGCAAGTCCTTTAGCATCAAATGAATTAGGAAAACTAGCAGCTAAAACTTTATTGAAAGAACTAAATTAAAAACTACTTACAACAATGTATAAAAGCAATAGCGGTTTGGGTGTATGCTCAAACCGTTTTTGCATTAAATTAAGTGTCTTGCTATCTAAAAGGAAATAGCACTTAATGCGTTGCTGCCCTTGTGTTTATCGTTAAAAACAAAATATTACTTACCACATATCAACACCTAACAAGTGTTGATTTTTTTATGTCAAAATTTAAGTAAACGAATATTAATAAACCTGTAGAATAAAAAACACCCACAGAAGTGGGGGTTTTTAAGGGGAAATAAATAAGGGGAAGTTAAATATACAGATAAAATTATTTTATCACCTATATATGATAAAATCAAACAATTTAAATCGATTACGATAAATTTTAAACAATTTAAATAAATGTAACTATTGAGTTACGCAAACAAAGTGCAAAACATGAAAAAAACAAATTTAGAGCTAGAATCAAGATTGAAAGAGGTAAACCTTAAACAAAATAAAAATAGGACCAAGGAAATGTCTTTAGTAACTACGAAAACAAAAGAAGCACAACTTTGGTTGAGTAAACTGTAGTTATAAGAATGAAAAGCAAAAGAAAAGCGAACAAAAGTCCGCTTTTAATTTTAAATAAAAAGTTAATGTATTTATTCGACACAACCACCTCTTGACATACATGCAGAAAAATCAGAATGACTATTCGGGTAAAGTCTATCACATTTACTATAAATGTGGGCACAGTCATTAATAGCACCTCCATTAATAGATTTTTGATCTGTTTTGTTTAGGGTAGTACCTAGGTTTGAAATATTTTTTAACATGATATAAGTTTTTAAGTTTCTCAAACTTATATAAAAATAAAGAAGAAGAGCTTGAGAAAAACGTAATAAAAGTAAGGTGAAACTGTAAAAGATTAAGTAATAGAACTATAGCTAAAATGAATGAAGTAATAGTCATAGGACAAGTTAACGTAAGGCAACTAGCAATTGTTGATATTGCAAAAGAACGAGGCCTTACAATTCATTATGTTTCTGAGAACTTTCCTTTTGGAATTGTACCAATCGAAATTAAAGCTCAACCAATGTTTGAGGATTATTACCCTTTAAAAGATTTAAAAGAGTCAAACAAACCAAATAAAACAGAAATAAAATACCCTTGCACAATTAACTGTAGATTTTTGGACTATAAAAAGTAGTTCCAAAAACAGTAAAAAGAGGCTCTAATAATATGAGAGGCAACTGCATAAACAATAACCAAAATCTTTCATCAAATAGATATGAATAATATTGTAACAACAGATGAAGTAGTAAAAAGATTAAAAAAGGTTAGTGATACTCAAGACAAAAGGAATGAAAAGCATTATTTGTGGTCGAAAAATTCATTAACTATCTCTATTACATTGTTTGGTTTAATACTAGTTTTAAAAAGTCAAGAAACTAAATTAGGATTAGAATTTTTATTTTTTGTTATGTCGATATTTTCACTTGGATTAGGAATCCTTTTTCGCTATAATTACTTTATAATGAGGGGTATATGTGTTAATCCTTGAGAGTGAAGCGTATTTCAAACAGACGATACAATACGTGGAAGGAAACAGT
>CBDTZS010000240.1:0-4203 GCA_965364955.1 uncultured Tenacibaculum sp.
CATTTCCGCTAAACATTAATGAATTACTACCAACGGCGCTTGTGAGTCCGTTATCGGAATAATTCATAGCGTAGGCTAAGTTTAGTGTCCATGGAATTTTGGTTTTATATAGCTCAGTTTCTTTTGTTTCGCTTTTATTCTTGTTTTGCTGATTGTTCTGGAAACCATTTGTAGTAGACATATTTTGACCAAATAGATCAGGGGTGTCTTGAGCACCGTTCCCTTTATCTTTCGCCTCCTCTTTTTCTCCTTCTTTTTTCTTTTCAAAATCTTTACTAGATAAAGAGTAGTTAGCGGTAAGGCCAAAGTTGGTAAGTCTTAAGATATTAGCGTTAAATTGGTTGATTCTTTGTCCCTTACTATTTACTTGATAAGGATCAAATGAGGCGTTTATATTTAAAGCTAATTTATCTTTAAATAATCGTGTTCCAGCATTTGCGCTAACAGGACTCCAACGTAAACTGTCAGCTGCAATATTATAACTAGTACTAAAGTTTAAATTGTTAAGAATTGTTATTTTTTTATCTTCTTCATCACTATCGGGGTCTTTTGGTGCAACTTTAGCTTCTAAAACGTTGTTAACTGAAATACCAATAGAATTTGATAACCCACTACCAGGTGTCCCGTACAACCCTCCTTCAAAAGGAGAATAGGTAAGTAAGTCGGTAGCGTCAGAACTTTGTTGTACTTGTAGATCGTAGTTTTGAGCAAAATTTGGTCTATATCCGTAAGAAATTGAAGGTCTAATAGTATGTCTAATAGCTTTTAACCTTCCTTTGTTTATGTTAAATGTTCCATAGATGTTAGTTGATAAAGATGCCCCAAAATTGTATTCATGAAAACGATTGAAACCACTAATAGTGTCGTTAATGATTGCTCCTAAATTACCACTTGAATTAGTTGCTGCAGGGTCATATTTTTTGTTAATTTTATCAAAATACCAAACATCTTTATAGCTAACACTTGGTGATAAAGTAAAATGTTTAAAAGCCTTTAAGTTTGTATTTGTACTTAGATTATGTTGAATTCCTTTTTTTGCTGTTTTAAACATCTTTGGAGTGAAAAATTCATCATCGGTAGTATTAATTCTATAATCTCCTCGCATACTATAATTCAGTCCCATTTTTTGAATTGGGTTCTTCTTAATCCCTGCTTTACCAGCAAACGGATAAATACGATCCATGTTTAGCTGTAGTGAAGGCAGCGTCATTGTAATGGATTGTGTATTGGTGTTTTGTGAATGCGTTGCAGTAACATTCATGTTAAACGGTGTACCAACAAATTTTTTGTAATACGAAATAGAAGAACTTAAAGTGTTTGTTAAAAATTGAGAATTATTAAATTCATTTAATGATTGTCTGTAATACGTGCTACTACCCAAATTAACTGAAGCAGAGAACCTTGAGTAAGGACTTGATTTAGTATCTTGACTATGGCTCCAACGAATATTAAAATTTGAAGATTTACTATAATCGCTTAACCCGCGAATTCCTTGAATAATATTTTCAAAACGAGTACTAAAACTCCCTCTAAACTTATAGCGAACATAGTAGTTTGAATCAGCTCTTAATCCCCAACTTCCGTTGGTGTATAAATCTCCCAAAACGGTTAAATCAAAATAATCGTT
This sequence comes from uncultured Tenacibaculum sp., assembly GCA_965364955.1. Lineage (GTDB taxonomy): Bacteria > Bacteroidota > Bacteroidia > Flavobacteriales > Flavobacteriaceae > Polaribacter. Next base: position 1,628 of record CBDTZS010000240.1, read on the forward strand.
TATTGCAAAGTAGTATCCACCGTTTTGTAAAAAAAATCCTTGACTATTGCTATCACCCCAAGAAGGAATAATAAAACCAGAAGTTCTTTCATCTGTCATCGGAAAATAAGCAAAAGGTAAATATACAGGTGTTGGTACATCAGCTATGACTAAATTACTACCACCAATAATTATTTTTTTACCAGGAACTAATTTTGCTTTGTTTGTTTGTATATAATAATCTGGTATTTTCTTCTTTGAAGTTGTAAAACGTAATCGACGCATATAAATAGTAGAATCGTTTACACGTTTTGTTTTTTGAGCATAAGTTATAATTCCGCCTTGATTTGTCTTTACTCCATAAACTAAGGCTTTTTTTGTTTTAAAGTTAAATAAGATTGAATCTTGCTCAGATTCTTGTCCTCCTTGTTTAAAAACGGGGCGTTGATGATAGCCTAAACTATCTTTAATTCCTTTCGCATAAACAGTATTGTTTTTATAATCAAGAACAATTATTCCGGCCTTTAAATCAATATCTGTATATATTACTTGCGCTTTATTATATAACGTTACCGTTTTGTTTTTTGCGTTTTGTATGGTGTAATCTTCAGCATTGTGTGTAATAATTCCATCAATAACCTCTTTCGGTTTAATAGAATCGTTCGCTATAGAATCTTTTTTTAAGTTCAAAAAAGCCCCTTTTTTAAAATCGATCAAAGTATCTTTTGAAATATCTAAAACGGGTTGCTTCTTAAGATTTTGAGAAGGAATACCTGTTTTTTCAAAATCTTGAGCTACACTTAATTGAAAACAAAAAAGAGAGAAAATTAAAAGTATGTGAGTTAGACTTGTTCGCAATTTTATAAATACTATTTTTGTGTTATATTTAAAACCTTTGGCGTACTATTTGAGTACCTAAAAGTAAAAACCAAAAATAGTTAAATTTTATTGATGCAATTCTTAAAATTACGTAAATATAATCTCGTGAAAATTTATTTTTTATTTTTAACTTCAATCGTTGTTTTATTGGGGTTCTCTACAACAGTTTCTGCTCAGAAAAAATATACGGTTGTGCTTGATGCTGGACATGGAGGAAAGGACTCCGGTAATATAGGTAACGGGTATAGAGAGGCTAAAGTCGCTCTAAGAGTTGCTTTAGATGTAGGAAAAGAATTATTAACAGTAAGAGATGTTAATGTTTTATATACGAGAAAGAAAAATGTTTTTATAGAGTTACATAATCGAGCCAAAATCGCAAATGATAAAAAAGCTGACTTATTTGTATCTATTCATTGTGATGCATTTCATAAATCAGAGCCAAACGGAGCGAGCACTTTTGTTTTAGGGTTAAATGGTAATAAAGAAAATTTTGAAATCTCCAAGAGAGAGAATTCAGTAATTTTATTAGAAGATAATTATAAACAGAACTATGATTACGATCCAAATTCTCCTGAATCAGTTATTGGCTTATCAGTACTTCAAGAAGAAAACCTAGATAACAGTTTGGGTATTGCAGATATGATACAAGGAAATTTTGTTTCCTTAAAAAGAAATAACAGGAGAGTTAAACAAGCTAATTTTTTAGTGTTAAGAGAAACTGTTATGCCAAGTGTTTTAATAGAATTAGGTTTTTTAACAAATAAGGTAGAAGGAAAGTTTTTAAATACGAGGTCGGGTCAGTTAAAAATGGCAAAAGCTATTGCTACTGCTATAAAAAAATATATAAAAGGTTTAAAATTAAATGCAATTCAAGAAACGGTTATTGCTAAGGTAGAGAAAAAGAAAATATCTAAAAGAATAACTGTAAAACCAAAAGGAGGTAAAATTATTAATAAAAAAACTATTCCAGAAAAAGTAGTAGTAAAGAAGAGCGTAAAAAGTACTATTAAAAAGGTTGTTGCTAAAAAAACACCATCAATAATAGCGTTTAAAATACAAATAGCAGCCTCAAGAAAACACTTAAGTGTAGATAACTTTAATTTTAAAGGGTTAAAGAATGTGGAATCTATGTTTATAGATAACTATTATAAATATTACTATGGTAATTCTTCAGAACTTTCAAAAATAAAAAAGACTTTAGTGATCGTACGAAAAGCTGGCTATAAAGATGCTTGGGTGGTAGCTTTTAAAGATGGTCAAAAAATTTCTATTAAAGAAGCCTTGAAAAACCGTTAATTTAGAGAAATTCTATATTTAAACTCCCGAAATTATTAGTATTTTCGTGCTATAATTTTTCTAGATGTCAAAAGAACTTAAAACGGGTATTGTTGCTGTAGTAATTATAGCTTTATTTATTTGGGGATATAATTTTTTAAAAGGCCAAGATTTATTCAATGGAAGTAGTAGACACTTTTTTGTTGAATATAAAAATATTAATGGACTTAACGAAGCCAGTTTAGTAACTATTAATGGTTTAAAAGTAGGACAGGTTGATGGTATTTCATTTAATTCGTCTCCTGAGGAAAAAGGGAATTTAATTGTGGAAATATCCTTAGATACAGATTTTAAATTTTCTAAAAACAGTATAGCTAAAATATATTCTGCTAGTTTAATGGGAGGTCAGAACTTAGCTATTGTTCCAAAATATGATGGAGAGA
>CBDTZS010000241.1:0-4189 GCA_965364955.1 uncultured Tenacibaculum sp.
AGACGCAGTTCCTCCTGTGGTTATATGATTAATCACCGATACAAAGCCCTCTTCCAACGGAACGTGCCGTCATGGATTTACCTCAACTAGGTTTAAGCCGAATGACTCAACAGCGCTATTTTCGTGTCTCTTGGCTATTGACGAGCGCGAAAATTGTAGCTGAAAGTTGCGAAAACTGAGAAAGTTTTCTCTTGCACAATGTTAAACACCTTTCATATATATGAAAATAAAAGAATCAAGATACCTGTAACTAAATAAAGCAGATAACCATTAAGGAATTCATTGATTTCAATCAAATACAACAAGTGTAATGTAAAAAAACATGTGTTTCTATAATTCCCCTATAGGTATACTATCTGAATATTAAAAATTATGCTTAATAAAAACAATGACTAATATTCCTGATTATTTATATTCACTCCCTGCGAATCTATTATTACCAGTACAAACTAAAATTCAAGAGCTTCCGTTTAAGTCTTTAAGTTGGGAAGATTTTGAGCGTTTAACTTTAAGGTACGTTGAAAAAAATGGAGAGCTGGAATATTGTCACCTTTATGGAAAGCGAGGACAGAAACAGGAAGGAATAGATTTATTTGCAAGGCATGATTCGGATGAGTTTTATACAGTTTATCAATGTAAAAAATATCAAAAATATACTGTTTCAGATATCAAAAGTGCTATTTCTACTTTTTTAAAAGGTGAATGGGTAAACAAATGTAAAAGCTTTTATATTTGTACATCATGTGATTTAACGGACAAAAAACTTTCAGATGAAATAGAAAAACAATCAATAACCTTAAAAGAACATGATATAAAACTGTTTATATTAGATGAAATTAAATTCTCATCAGTATTAAAAGAGCATCCTCAAATTGTGTATGACTTTTTTGGACTAGAGTGGGCAAAACAGTTTTGTGGGGAAGAAAAACTAGAGCAAATAAAGAATAGAATAAATACGTCGGAGTTTACTCAATATAAGGAAAGGTTAGGTAAGTTTTATAGTACATTATTTGAAAATCATGAGGGTAGTATTAGTAATTTATCTGGACAAAATTCCACACCTAAATTTGAAGAAAGATATATCCCCCCTGATATAGTGAATAATACGACCCTTGAGTCTGCTAAGCAGAATGAGTCAACAAATATAGCTTCCAATAACAAATCTAGTAGTGACATATCTGTTGATTTTTTAGATGAATTAGACGGCGGTTTAGAAAACTATGAAACATTTCAACAACCTGCTTTTGAACAAAATACAAATATTGAAAGTAGGCTTTCAGCCGTTGATTGGATAAGTTCTGAAAAAAACACCGTAGTTATTGGTGGACCTGGTTCTGGTAAGAGTGCTCTTCTCAAATACATAATTCTTGGGCTTCTTGAACAAGTTGAAGTAAAGAATAAAAACTTACTTCAAAATCGAAATAAACTGATCCCTGTATGGCTTCCATTTGGTTATTGGTCAAGCTTCTTAGAAAAGAACCCTAGTTCAAGTATGATTGAATGTATGCGCTCATGGTTTAGAGGGATGGATCATGATGATTTATGGCCCCTTATTGAAACGGCTATAAATGACGATAGATTATTAATAGTTGTAGATGGACTCGATGAATGGAGTAGCGAACAATCTGCATTAATTTGTTTGCAAAAATTAACTGTCTTTATACAAGAAAAAGAAGCTTCATCAATTATATCTAGTCGCCCATCAGGTATAGAACGATTAGGGAATTCAGTGCAAAATTGGCCCAAAGGTCATTTGGTTGGACTTACCAAAGAACAACAAAAACAGTTGATAACTACATGCACTGAACATCGGTTAAAAAATCAAATGAATTTAGGAGATGAGTTATTACTGCAGCATGAAGTTAATAAAACAACTCAAGATTTAATATCTGAAATTTTAAGAAGTAAAGATTTATCCTATTTAGCATCTGTGCCTTTGTTAATGTACATGTTAATTCATTTGAAAACGAAAAGTATCTCCCTTCCACATAGCAGGTTCCAAGTTTATAAGGCTTTAGTCTCTGATTTGGTTAAAGTACAACCTCAAAGGCGTAGAACCGCTGCACAAATATTATCTCAAAATAATGAGTTATCAGAAGGTGAGTTAGTAAATATATTAGCTAGGTTTGCTTTTGATATTCAAATGGAATTCTCTCACGGTAATGCTCCTATTGATATTGCTGAAACACTTATAACAAATTATTTATCTGATCAGTCTAAAGAGTTCGCATTTAACAAAAGAGAAGCCTTACGTCATACAGAAAAATTTATAAACATAGGTGAATCGGAAGTTGGCATTTTAGTGAAGAAAAGCCCTGAAGAGATAGGTTTTTTTCATCGTACACTGCAAGAGTTTTTGGCAGCTCAATATATATCTACAGAACCAACTCAGCAGCAAGAACTATTGTTGTCAAAATACATATTTAATGGGCAGTGGAAAGATGTATTGATTGGAATGTTTTCATTGTTACAGCGACCTTCAGATATTGAAGATTTAATAAAATATATCAAGGCGTTGAAGCTTGATAATCATAAAAGCATGGGCAGAGAAGCTTTTTTAGCTGAAATAGCATTTGGTGATAACCGATGTTCCGCAAATACAGCTAAAACTATAGCTAACGAAACGTTTAGGGTTATAGAAAGTGGAAAATATTTACCTCACAAGGAAAGATTATTAAATATCGTTCTTGCAGGATATAGCTCAAATAAATTACATGATGCCATTGTACATCAATTGAATGATTGGATGCCATTGACCCACACTTGGCTTTCAAATTTATTTACACAAATAAACGATCATTGGGTGACTGATGAAATTACTTTGGACGCATTATTTTGCGGCCTTGAGTTAGACGATATTTTTAACAAGCAAAGAGCAGCAAGAGTTATCGTTAATAAATTTAGTCTTAATCAAGAGGCACTTACCCGTTTAGTTAAGTTGGTTAAAACATCTCTAGATCTTATAACTCGATTGTATGCTTCAGAAGCAATTATAAGAGGCTGGGTCAATTCCAAAGAAGCAAAATCAATATATAATAGTCTATCTGAAACCACTGAACCTACAGCAAAGCTGTTGAGGATATATTATGAAACGCTAACGGGAGAAAAGAATGATGCGAATAAAGAAATTCTACAAGAATTTTTTATGATGCAATCACCCATTAAGCACGATTTTAAATACCTTATAAAGGAATGCATTAAATTAAAATATATTGATAATGATTTGAAATTACGTTGTTTAAATAGAGTTTTTAAGGGCGGTGGGGATTACAAGGAGGATATTGATCTAGATATAGCGCGAGAATTTTTATTCAATCATTTTTATAACGATAGTGAGTTTATAGATTATTTCATTGAAGACCTTAAAGAAAAACACCCAAAATCTCTTTTCTCTTTTAGAAGAGGTCTGGCTCAGACTGAAGGTTTAAGATTAATTATTGAACATTCACAACGAGCATATGATGCAGTTGAAGATTGGGCTATAAATGAGCCTCATTTTTCTTATTCTGCATATGGTTTATTTAAAACAGAAAGGATGAAAAAGCATTTACTTAGCTTAATGAATAAGGACGTCACACATATCTTTTGGCCTGCAGGAGCTTTATTAACTAATTGGGGAATAGAAGATGTTTTAATAAAAGAGGCGATATTCAAAGTAATTAATGGTCCTGTAGAGCAAGCATCGCAGTTGGCCCATTATTACCCTAGAATTTTTTTAGATAAAAAAATATGTTTTCAAAAGTTGAATCATCTATTAAGAACTTCTGGGCAAAAAAGATATGACTTTATAATCCAAGGAATAGCAGAAGTCGCAAATGAAGAGCAATATGGTGAAGTTGCTAAAATTCTTTTTGAACAATCAGGTGAAATGTTACCGGGAGTTTTTGATGAAGCATTAATATTATTACTTGGAATAACTAATAAGACCCCGGAAATAATAGCTCTAGCCGATAAAAACTTAAAAATACGAGGTGGAAGTATTGGGCTAGTTGCAGCTGTTTTTTGTAAAGATGATGAATTTAGAAGAAAAATATTGAAAAAAATAAAAGTTTTACCTTCTAAGTTAAGGTTAACAATTGCTTCTAAGTTATCTGAAATGAATACCGAGCAATCATCTTGGGAGTTACTGGCTAACTGTTCTGGTCAACTCCAACCGGACACTTTTCTTAGAGAATTTTCATAGCTAATA
>CBDTZS010000242.1:0-4182 GCA_965364955.1 uncultured Tenacibaculum sp.
GGGCAAAACGTTAAGAAAAGGTCTGGTAGACCTTTTTAGTGAATGAGCCAGATGGTGCATTGTAATTTCTTCTCAAATGTTTCTTTAAAAATGCAATGGAATACTCTTTGCCCAAAGCGACGAAAGGAGTGAAGTGTTAATGTGTATGGAATTAACTCTATAATATAATCACGATAGTAATTGATCAATGTTTTGACGGTACTTTTTTCCAACAGGTATTTTATGTGCATTCATATGAATTAAATTACCTTCTATTAAAACGATTTTATTCTTAGCAATAATAAAGGATTTATGAACTTTTATAAATTGATTATTTGGTAACATTTCTTCAAGTGAAGAAAGTGTTTGATGTGTTATAATCATTTTGTCATTTAAATAGATTTTCACATAGTTTCCATAAGCTTCAATAAACAAAATATCATTTAACTTAATTTGATGATGTTTTTTATTGTCTTTTAAAAAAATACTAGAGGTATTTACATTTCTTAATTGCTTTATGATATCACAAACTTTATTTGTAGCGGTAATAAAACGTTGGTAACTATATGGCTTTAATAAGTAATCATCAATACTTAATTCATAACCTTCTAATGCAAATTCTTTGTACGCAGTCGTGACAATAATTCGTGGAGGATTACTTAATGTTTTCAAAAAATCAAACCCAGAAAGTTTTGGCATGTTAATATCTAAGAATAATAAATCTACTTTGTTATTGTTTAAATATTCGATTGCTTCAAATGCATTGTAGCAGTTTTTTTGATGTGATAAGTAAGATATATTACTGGCATAATCTTTAATGATTGTATGTGAAGCCATTTCATCGTCAACGGTAATATATGTAATCATTTTTTATATAATTCTAAGGTTGATAAATAAGTGTTACCCTCAATTTGGTGTGTTAAATTATGCGTTTTTGGATACAATAGGTTCAATCGTTCTTTTAAGTTTACCAACCCAATTCCGCTACTTTTGGAAAGTTCTTTTGAATCAAAATTATTTTTAATGGAAAAGAGAATACTGTACTCGCATTCTTTTATTTGGAGATGAATAAATGCATTATCTACCAAACTTTCTACACCATGTTTAAAAGCGTTTTCTAAAAGTATAATAAATAATAGTGGTGGTATTAAAATTCCACTATTATTTATGTTTTGTTTAAAATCTATTTCAATTTTTTTATGATACCGAGCGGTTTGCAATTCGATAAAATTAGTTAGATATGTAATCTCTTCCTGTAGCGTAACCATTTCTTCTTTTCCTTTATAAATGGTAAAACGCATCATATCAGATAACTTAATCACATATTTTTGTGCGGTATCAGGATCGTCTTTTATTAACGCATATAAATTGTTTAGGGTATTAAAGAAAAAATGCGGATTTATTTGACTTTTTAGAAGGGCCAACTCTGCAATACTTTTTTCGTTTTTTAAGGTTTGAATTTGCTTCCACTTTTTAAAAAACCAAGAGAAAATAGCATAGGTGATAATCAAGGCTATAAATGCTGCAAATAAATCCGTAAGCCATATATTACCTTCATTTATCCAAAAACTTGGTTGCACTTCATCTATTCTATTGGCCATATTAATGCCAAAAATTAAGATGCCAATACTTACAAAAAAGACAACGATATTATCTGTTCTAGGTGCCCATTTAGTCTTCGTTAACCTATCAATGCTATAAAAGAGTATTAGGTACATTCCAATTATACCAATAAGCGTATTAAAAAAATAAAAATAATCTATGGGTAAGCTATTTTTAGCCCAAAAGCTTAAACAACCTAAAGCTAAAGATAGTATTGCACCAATATAAAACCGTTGTTTAAATTTCATTTTTCAAAAATATGAATTATTCGGGAAGTATTAATTTTACATTATCAGATATATTTCTGTCCAATCTAGTGTAAGAAGGGTCGATATGTATGTATTTAGGAATTTCATTTACAATAAAACGAATTTCCATTTCTTCACCATTAATAGGGTGCTTTTTTAAATAGAGTGTTTCATTTTGAGTAGTTTCCTTTTGATAATCTCCAAATACACCAACATTTATGAACTCATTGATCTTAATTTTATCTTCTTTTCCTTTGCTATTTGTTTGAAAGCGTTGGGCAGCTATAACAACTTTTATCTCATACCTATTATTTTCCAGTTCTTTATACGTTGCTGTTTTTATCCCTAAATCATAAGTAATCACTCGCTTTAACCAGTCGTTTATTAGTGTATGATTTTCTTTGGACGAAACTAAATACAATTCTTCTAAAAAGTTTAATGAAGTCGCTGTTGCATCCTTATTATGGTTAGAAATCATATTTTTAAGGGCTGTGTTTAATTGTTTTTCTCCTATCAGTTCTCGTAATGCATTTAGGCTAACAGCCCCTTTACTGTACCCTAAATACTGTTCTTGAGCTGTTAAATATAAAGGTACTTCTGGTATAGATGCTCTAGATCTTCCGTTAAAATACCTTCTTACCGTATATTCAGATAATCTGTTAACCATTGCCTTTCCATATAATTTCTCTAGGATCACCGTTTCTGAATATTTAGCAAATGATTCACTAATAAACATCGCACCTTCAATTTGTTTCGGAGTTAATAATAATCCCCACCACTGATGTGATATTTCATGAACTAATACTCTCGCAATCACATTAAACGATTCAGGATTTTCAATACTTTTCTTAAATATTTTCTCATTGATGCTAATTACACCTGGCATTGCCTGACCATTAGAACCTGCAAAAACGGATACTTCTCCAATACGAAGGTATTTATGTGGATATACACCAAAATTATCAGAACAATAATCAATCGTTGCTTTGGCTATTTTCATCATTTCTGGCACATTTTTAGTATGCACAGGCAGATGATATAATTCAATATTAATACCTTTATGCGTTACTTTTTCAACTTGATATTTTCCTGAAAAGTATGCTATTAAATCGTCTATCTTACCTTTCGATTTATAGTGATAATAATTTCGTTCTCCTGTTTTCCATTGTTGTATTAGTTCACCTGACGAAAATGCCATCTGATTGCTCTCTGTGCTTATCGTTGTTTCAAAAAAAACGTTTTCAAAATTAAACTTTGTATGCCTTCTTAAGTGCGAATCGCTAAGAACTGCTCCTTCCAATAATGGTAACCCTCTTTTTTCTCGTTCGTATGGGTCACTAATTTCATATCGATTTACATAGCCTAAAAACGGACTAAATTGAGCGCTTTTAATATAAGTTCCATTTTGAGCTATCGAATTATCAATATTAAAAGTTGTTGATGCTTTATTGATTTCATAATTCATTTTCAAACGTTGATTTGACAATAAAGGTGTTTTCAACTTGAACAAATAGGTATGCAAAATTGAATCATAAAATACTTGAGAACTATTTTCTATATGCAATGACTTTAAGGGTGTTTTTGCAGTTACAAAAATTTCATTCATAGGTATAGCAGTTGTATTTTTAATAGTGCTTTCTACAAGTACTGAGTAGTTGCTTTCACTTGGATACAGATTCATTTTTGTAGACACAGAAACCAATTTCGGCACTGCTAACCCATCATATTTTTTGTATTTACGTTCGTAATGTTCATTAAAATCATATGCTTCGCCTGATGTTGTATAGTCGTTTACAATATTTGTGTTGTAAAAGATAGATGCTCCAGAAACACTAAACAATAGCAGTAAACTACTTGCAATCATTATTTCCTTAAAATTCCATGTTGATTTTACTTTAAAACCTGCGGATATTCCTCTTTTCCAAAATTTATAGCTTAATAGCACAAACAATCCTGAGCATAATGTCCAATGTAATGCCATCCAATTAAATTTAGAAATATAGTGTCCATAACCCGTAAAATCAGAATATGCACGTGCCATACTTGGTATATTATTGAAAAGTAGCAAGGGATGCTCTATACCAATACTCCCACTTAATGGACCAAACATAAATATTACGAAACCTGAAATGACCATTCCTACATATTTATTGGAAACCATAGACTGAACAAACAAGCAAAAGATGGTATATAACATCAATTGGATTCCGCCATAATAAAATGTACTTAGATACAAAGGGATGTTTAAATCGAAATAACCACTACTAAGTTGGAATGTTATTCCGGTTAAAATGGCGACCAAGATTAAAACCATTGGAATCAGTGCAAGTACCACTAATTTTGAGCTAAAAAA
>CBDTZS010000243.1:0-4127 GCA_965364955.1 uncultured Tenacibaculum sp.
ATGAGAAGTTTTTAAAGGATGTTTCATACTACATTAGTAGTTTATGTTGAAACAATAAAAGGACGTTTAAAAAAACTAATAAGCTTATGACTATTACGTTTAGAGAAATTGCTGAGTAAAATTAAAAGCAAAACGAGATACAACAACCAAGATTCACTATAGTTTAAATAATACGTTGTGAGTAAAATAGACATCCCTAAAACATAAAAAATAATGCTTAACCATGCTTTATTTAAATAGTGTTTTCTTAGTAATAAAAGGCTCCCAATTAATAATAACCCAAGAATAACATAGCTCCAATTAGAATTATAACTAATGGTTCCGAAACCTATAAAACTAAACAGAGAAGCATAGGCGCCCCAACAGAGCGGACATTTTGGAAAGAAGAAAAGCAACACTACAGATAGACTATTAAGCACACTCATTTTTTTAGCCCCTTTTTTAGGTGCTTTTTTTAATGAATTAGGTGTACTACAAGCGCAAGACGTTTTTTTATAATTTTCCATCTGAAGTGAGTTTTAATGGTTAGACCTATTGTTTTTTATATGTTGGTTTTGGTACCTCTTTATTCCAAGCGGCTTTTTTAAGCAACCAGCTAAAGTCTCCAGATAACTGGTTTCCAAATATGACTGAATCCAATTTTGCATCATACCCTTTTGCTATACTAGCACTAGAATGACAGCCAATACAACTTTCGGTACCAAAAATGGTGATAGGAGTATCTGTCTTTTCAGTAGTTGAGTTTTCCATAAGTCCTGCAACTTGATTTCCATCTTGAAAAAAAGTTTCCATAGAAATATTGGTAAGCAGTGCTACATTCGGTTTTCCACCAGATTTGTTGATGACACTTTCTGGTAAATGGTATTCTGTTTTTGTACTAATTCCAGGAACTATATTTTGATCTACAGGATATTGCGTGTCTATTAATTGGTAATATTGCCATACGCTACCAAGTTCCTTAAAATAATCTTGCATCATGCTATTAATACGTTTTACACGCACAGGAATATCTATCATACGTTTAGCTTGCGTTTTCATTACAGCGCTATTTGCATAATAATTGTTAGAATCGTTAGTTATTTTCCAGTAGTCACTATGCTTTGAGCTATTATGCGTATAAGTATTTGCTATCCCTTTGGAATTTCTATTTGTAGCATCTACATTTACAGGGCATATTTCGCAATTAGGATCTGTAAGTGTTGGATGAATTACTGTAGTTGAACCATTTTTTTCTATGATTACATTTTGATCTAAATTATCTATATGCTCAAATGTTGACCAAACCCATTGCTTACCTGTTGGCGTTTTTTGACTAATATGCATTCCAATTAACCCAAAATGTTTTCTAACTAATACACTATCCTTGTTGTAGACATAAGCTTCGTTCTCGAAGTAGCGTTCCTTTTTGTCTGTATCTTCTAAAACTTTCCAGGCAAATTTAATTTCTACCGCTCCTAAATATTGATTGTCGTAATCTCCAGCCGGAAAATCTGCAATGGCACCAGTACTAGAAAAGTTCAATTGTCCATTTAAGTTATATAATTCATTCTCTACAACATAATCAAATTCAATTTGATTCATAAGTACTTCATAGACCACTACATTACCGTTTTGGTCAAACAACTCGCCTGCAAACGCTTGATCTGTTTCGTCGTCTATATTAAAGTTATCGGGATGTGTTGGTGTTTTAGATGAAAGAAGAATTCTAGCATCATTATTTGACAAGATTTTTTCGTTAATCTTTAGCCCACTTTCTGTTCTAGGCGCACCCCAAGGTGCTGGTTTTTGTCCATCTGCACGGTATACTTGAAAAGCTTCTTTCCAACCTAACCAAGAAGGATCTCCTTTATCTGTAAATTTAGGTTTTGCTTTTCCATCTTTTGCTACAGGCCAATTAATAGCCATAAATGCTTGCCAGCTATAGCGATTATAGGCTTCGTTTAAAGCGAAAATATCTTGTTGCTTTATAAGCTTTTCTTGTAATTTAGGATTAACATCTACGGGAATATTTGGCGAAAACTCTACAGGTGCCACTATTGCTGTATACGCTTTTTCTTTTTTACTGCATGAGAAAAGCATGATTCCTACAAAGACCAAACTGAAAAGGCTTACTTTCTTGGTCAAAACAGATAAAATCTGTTTAAAGTAAATTGGTGATTTCATAATTGTTATTTAATTTTAGTTTTATAACGCTGATTTATTCTTTGGTTTTAGGATAGAAAGTTTTCTAATCGTTTTCCTTCGGAATAATAGACTGCTCTCTTTATAGATAGTTATGATAATTACGAGGATTCAAAGCCTTTCTATAGGGAGATTCTCCTCGTTTTTTATCACTACTTAAATTGTATTCGCTTAGTGAATAAGACGAATATTGATCGTTGGATTCCCTATTTTTCTAAAAGGAATTACAGGACGTTTGCCTTCTGTATTTTCACTTGAAAGTTGTATTTCAACCTTCACTTTTCCATCTGCTTTTTGCAGTTTTTCATTTTCAATTTCAAAATCAAAACTTACAAGTGCTTGTTTTACGCAGTTTGCACAATTCCCTGGATTTGTAGCTTGTAAAAAGAATCTTGTTTGTAGTAATTCTCCTCCTAAGTACAAGGACACTGTAAAAGAACCCGGTATTTTTAAGCGATCTACATCTTTAACCCTAAGAGACACATAAGACATATTGCCTACAGTAAATGCACTTTTGTTGGATTGACCTTTATTAGCACTACGATGTAAAGAGATTTCATCTGTAGAAAAACTTTCGGGTATAGTTAACGGAAGTGCTGGCTCCACATAGTTGATTCCCATGTCATTTAAATTGATGGTCTTATCTACGGTAAGTCCTAAAGATCCTGTAAAAGGATCTAAATTATTTAATCCAACGCCATCTATCCAATCTGTACTATCACCGCAAGCTTTAACATTTTTCTTAAAATCAGCCACATTTGTTGTATGGTTTAATTTTTGCCATTGCCACATTAAGCGATCCCAGTTTGCATGGAATAACCAAAAAACAGGTTCAAAACCGGTGACATCCTGATTTGCAGTAGTAGCTCCGTTACTATTATGGATCATATCATGTGCATGCATTAATGACTCTGAAGCAACATAACCTCCACTTTTATCCAATCCATTAAAGGCATTCCATGATGGTGAATGAATGATTTTATCAAGATACACTTTGTTTATATTTGTTGGATCATGATTGGCATCTCTGATATATTTCCATTTATTCTCATTATAGACTGTAGCATTATTACGAATAATACTTCCATCTGCTTTTAGTGATCCATATTTTACTTCATTTGGGTAATCCGTCATAAACTTTGATGGAAGTTTGTAAGTAGAAGATGTTGGCTCCTTGTCCTGCGGATGAGAAGCAATGAATGGACCTTCTGAAAATATCTCTGGATATGTATCATCCGAAATATCCCAATAAGGAAGTGTCACGTCTTCACAGCCTTTAATAGAGCGTAATGCGTTTTCAAATTGAAGAATATATGCCCTGTGCCATGCTAAAAATGGATGAATATGATGTTCGCAATAGGTGTTTCCAGGATACCAGTGAATACCTCCTAATGTGTAAAAACTATTAGGATGATCGTTAGGTAGATCCATAATACCTTGAAATGCTTTGAGAAGGTTTTCCTTTTCAACTCCTTTAATGTCATTTATGTTTTTCCTGTGACGTAGGCTAGTGTCCACGGAAATAGCAGCTTGTTTATTTTTAAAAACCTCTAAAGCTGCTGTGTCTTTTGGACAACCATGTGTAAGCCAATTACGAAAAGAAAACAATTTGTTTTGGTTCCATTTGGTTTTACCCATTGGCATAAATTTGTAATAGACATAATAATAGATTTTAGCGCTCAAACCACTCACCTCAGAATAGCTTTTGAGGTCAATAGTTCTAGCATTCTCATTTTTAGCGTCACTATTGGCATGCATCATGCAGTTATAATCTTGATCATCAAAGAAATATTGAACTTCTTTGTCCCAAACGGGTTCGGCTATTATAGATGAAAAAATAGGGTTGTTTAGTTCTGCTTTGGTCATAATATTTTCTTTTTTTGGTATGAATTATGTCTTAAGTTTATAAATTTTAGTTATGTGCTTGTTGATTAATTTGACAAAAT
>CBDTZS010000244.1:0-4100 GCA_965364955.1 uncultured Tenacibaculum sp.
CTTGCCGACGCATATTAAAAGAAGTAAATCTTGAAGGATTTGAAAAGCAAGAAATAAAAACGAATCCCATAACTTTAGAACACCTAGAGGAAATGAGAAAATTAACGGATAGTTACGAGAGTTTGTTTAACAAACGAGCAAAATTATATAAAGAAAGAGATTTAAAGAATCAAAATATTACCGAAGCAGATTACCTTCAATATATTTTAGAGGAATACACTTTTTTAAAGCGTCCTGTTTTTATTGTTGATGATGAAATTTTTATAGGGAATAGCAAAAAAGTAGTAGAAGCTTTAAAAAATAGATTAGCATAAAAAAAAGCAGAAATTTTAAACTTCTGCTTTTCAATTTTTATTTAGATGCTAATTTATCTTGTGACGAAGCTAATAACGATGCTAATTCATCTTTTGTCATCTTAGTTTTAATACCTAGCAATACAAATTTATCGCTATCGGCACTTGCTCTAACAATAATTTCTCTTACATAATCTCCTTTTTCTAAAAATAAGATTTCTGCTTTCCCTTTTTTATCTTTTGCTCTAATTAAAGTCTTTAAGCGGTTCTTTTTCGAAAAACGTTTAAAATCTTTAGAAACAGTATTGTCTTTATTACTAAATACCATAACTTTAAGATCACTTGATTTATCAAGAAGATTCTTTAATTCCGAATTATCTTCATCATTTAAAAATGATCCAGCAAACGAGCTAGATAAATTTACCGAAAATGTTGATTCTTCTTTATGACTTTTATAAAATTCTTTAAACTTTGCTTCTTGGGCTGTTAAACTTATTAAAAAGAAACAAAAAAATGTGGTTAAAATACGTTTCATAATGGTTTGTTTTGGTTTATAATGAAGACGTGTTCTATTAACATTTGTTACAAAAAAAAGCCTTAACTAGTTTAGTTAAGGCTTTTTTTTTGGCCTACAAGGACTCCAATTAATCTTGATTCTATTATTTTTTAACAACTATAAATTCCGATCTACGGTTTAACTGATGTTCCTCTTTGGAACATTTTACCCTATTAGCACATTTATTTTGTAATTGTGTTTCTCCAAAACCTTTTCCTGATATTCTATCTAACGAAACACCTCCAGTTTCAATGATATATTTTGCAGTTGATTTTGCTCTTTTATCTGATAGTTTTTTATTGTAAGAGTCCCTACCTCTAGAATCGGTATGTGAACGTACTTGAACTATCACCTTAGGGTACTCTTTCATGTACGAAATCACCTTTTGTAATTCGATTGCTGCATCTGGACGGATTTCAGCTTTATTTAAATCAAAATAAATAGGTTTTAAATTTAATTCTTTCCCTAAATCCACCCCTATTTCGGCACCAGTATCTATTGTTTTTAACACTAAATCTGCTTTTGGATTTTTTTCCACTATAGTTGCTTTTACTGTTTTTAAATCTTCTTCAAAAGAAATTTTACTTCCTGTTACAGTAAATGATTGATTTTTACAATCGATATTAAAACTAAAAGCTCCATTACTATCAGAAAGTGTTCTATTGATTTCTTTTCCATTATTATCAGTTAACACAATATTCGCATTAAAAATAATAGCTCCATTTTCATCTTTTATTGTACCCGATAAAACTCCATCGCATACTATGATTAATGGAGTTAACTCTTTAAATTCATAAATATCATCATCTCCAATTCCGTTTTCTCTATTTGATGAAAAATACCCTGTTCTATCTTCTTCTTTAAAAATAAGTGAAAAATCATCAAATATGGTATTAATAGGAGATCCTAAATTGTATATTTTTTTATAATTTTCTTCCTTTTTTGCAACAAAAATATCCAATCCACCTTTACCTAAGTGGGTATTTGAAGAAAAATATAAGTCATCATTTTTAGCTATAAAAGGAAAAGTATCTGCTCCAACAGTATTTATTGGCGACCTTAGATTTACAGGATTGCTATAAGAACCATTTTTATTTATTGTTACATACCATATGTCAGATTTCCCTATACTACCTGGCATATCTGAAGCAAAATATAAACGCGTGTTATCTGCATTTAATGCTGGGTGAGCAACTGAATACTCATCATCATTAAACGGTAATTCTTCTACTTCACCCCAACTACCATCTCCTACTTTTGTAACTTTAAATATTTTTAATAAATTAATATTATTAGAATCTTTTTTAAATTTTCTTTGAAAATAATTATTTCTTGTGAAATACATGGTTTTTCCGTCGTTAGTAATCGCTACGGTAGACTCATGATATTTTTTATTTACCACATTATTTAACTTACTTATTTTTGACACATTTCCTTTACTTACTGTAAATAATTGTAAATAAGGACGTAATTTTCCTTGTATTTTATGCCTTCTATTTACCACAGTACCACTGTCTCTTTCCGAAGCAAATATTAAATCGCCGGTTGGTGTGTATACTGCACCAAAATCTGATACTTTAGAGTTAAAATCAGCCAATTTCACACTAAAACGCTCTTGTGAAAAAGCGGTGAATCCACTTAAAATTAAGATTATATATACTATTTTTTTCATGTCTTTATTATTATTATTATTAGAAGAATCTAGGGGAGATTAGGTTTTCTTTAAATTTAAAAAGTTCATAACGCAATACAATTTCATGTGATCCATTATTATAACTACCTAAATTAGTAGTATCAAAATCATATGCATAGCCCAACATTAAGCTTTCGTTAGCCTGAAATCCTGCCAAGAAACTCACTGCTGCATCCAATCTGTAAGCCGCCCCTAAAATGAATTTTTCGTTAAACATTGCATTCGCAGATAAATCGATTTGTAAAGGAGATCCTTTTATCTGTTTGACCAAAAAGGCTGGTTTTAATTTTATACTTTCGGTTAAATCAAATACATAACCACTTATTAAATAATAAGTCATTCGTTCTCTACCTACACTTGAAGTAGTATCATCAAAATGTTTTGTTTCTAAAACATTTGGAGTAGATAAGCCAACGTAAAAATTATTTGTGTGATAATAAGCACCTAAGCCAAAATTTGGTTGAAATTTTGAATAGCCATTTAAGTTTATATCTGCTGCCGTTTCTGGACTAAGTTTGTTTATATCTAAATTTAAAAAATTAGCTACTCCCTTTAAACCAAAAGATAGTTTTCCTTTATCAGAAGTACGGATAGTATATGATAAATCAATATTTAAATATTGCTCAGTAGAAGGGCCTATTTCATCATTAACAAACGAAACTCCTAATCCAACATTTGAATTTCCTAAAGGAGTATGAAAAGATAGACTCTGGGTAGTTGGAGCACCGTTTAAACCAATCCATTGTGACCTCTGAAGGGCTACAATACTTAATGCACCTCTACTTCCTGCATAAGCAGGATTTATACCAACAGTATTGTACATATACTGTGTATATTGAGCGTCTTGTTGTGCAAAACCTGTATAGGTACTCACTAAAAATAAAACGATTATAAATATATATTTCATGCTTTTTTTATTAAACCTAGCAAGTGTTTTAGGCACTTGCTAGAGGTTTATGTTTTTAATTAGATTGGTTTATGTATAGGTAATTACTATTTTTAATAGTTTTACCAGTGTTACTATTTTTATATACTAACACATAATAATATGTCCCTGTAGGTAGTTTTTCATTTTTTTGTATTGTTATTCTACCCTCTGAAATTCCTTCAAAGTAATTTCCATTTTTTCCATAATTTTCTGTTTCGTAAACCAAAACCCCCCAACGGTTGTATATCTCAAGTCTACTATCATAATTCTCAATTCCAGAAATCATAAACACATCATTCACTCCATCTCCATCGGGAGTAATAGCGTTATAAATTTTTATACTATTACAATCAAGAGATTTAGTTGCATCATTTGGAGCACAATCCTCTGAATTAATGACTCCATCGCCATCACAATCTGCCATTAAGTATTCATCTGTTTGAGTTACCGTTATATCAGCAGCCACAAAACTACATGGGTCCGTTGGATCGGTTGGAGTTTCGCCGTCTGGTGGTGTCAATTCATCACCATTCGTTACTCCGTCGCCATCACAATCTGCTGTTAAATAAGCTCCGGTTTGAGTTACCGTTATATCAGCAGCCACAAAACTACATGGGTCCGTTGGATCGG
>CBDTZS010000245.1:0-4044 GCA_965364955.1 uncultured Tenacibaculum sp.
GTCATATGGGTATGCCTTAATGCGGGTTGTTGTAACCAGGTGATCATGGTGAATGGCATAACTTAATTAACCTGATTGTTTTGACATAACCTAATTGCCCATCCCCTCGAACCTTAGGAATTTATTTGTCGGTGTAGTCTGTTCGGGGAAACTAGTGTTTTGTTGTAGCCTAGCATCGCTAACTATGTGTATAAAATACTATTTCCCGTTTACACTACACCTCGTACAGCAAGGTTTACTTATGTGATTTTGAGGTCGTTTTTGTAATATAAGTATGTTGGATAAGACATAAACACTACGATCAACATCTTTAAAATTACAACGTTTATCATATCGTATGTTTCATAACCATCAGCTCTATTATAAAGTTCAAACCCTACAGCCAAAATATTAACAAGATAAAATAAAAAAAGTGATAATTGCCAAATCACTTTAACTTCGATTATTTTTTTTCTAAAAGCGTAATTATAAGTACCAAGCAGAACTATAGAATCAAAAATCAACAAGCTAAATGATAATATCATTGGGTGTGTTGGAGCTATTATCTCAGGAATAGTAACAGCATCAAAAATTGAAGCTATTACCAAACCAAATATAACAAAAAACATTATTTTCCATTTAATGGTTTTGCTTTCCATATCACCACCAAAAACCGAAAGGTATTAAATCTGGATTACTAGGGAGTTGCTTCCAGCCTTCCTTATTTGTGAGGTATCTTTTTTTGAAGTTACTTTTTTTAGCACCGGTTGGGGCATGTTTAGCTAGAGCTAATAAAAGATTATTGAACTCCTCTGAATCCCTTCCGTATTTAATGAGAGTTATTTTTAAGCTAGGAAAAATAGCTCTGTAAAATTCATTTGCATCTTTTTCATTTTTAAAAAATTGTTTGTATGCTAAGTTGCCTAGGGCGTATATTTTACCTACCACCCCTCCATATTTGCTTATTGAATCTAATAGTGCAGCACTCATATAAATACATCCATATTTAATTGTCTATTGGCATAATGGTCCATCTGCTTTTTATATTATCTTTTTTGTTGTGTTTTGTCTTTGTCCATTTAGGGGAGTATCCCCTCGAAATTGCTAATAGGGGTTTTGTGTCCATCCCCTCGAAATCGGCATTAGGCCGAAACTTCTCATTATCAAAAAGTATACTTTTCGATAATAACGATTGAACATTATCAAAACTACTATCATAATGTTTTTATCAAAAGGTCTTAGAGTATAGTGTAGATAAAATGGCAAAAATCGGATATGCCCGGGTAAGTTCCACCGGACAAAGTTTAGAAGTGCAATTGGATAAATTGAATCAAGCCGGTTGCGATAAAATTTATCATGAAAAGCAAAGCGGAAAAACCGCCGCACGACCAGAATTTAAAAATTGTATGGGTTATTTAAGAGAAGGTGACACTTTGGTGATCACCCGATTAGATCGCCTTGCTCGCTCTGTTATTCATTTGTCACAAGTCGCTGAACGTTTCCAGGAGGAGAACATTAATTTGGTGGTTATAGACCAAGCCATTGATACATCAACCCCCACTGGCCGGTTAATGTTTAATATGCTCGCGGCTATTGCCGAGTTTGAGACAGATCTACGTTCAGAGCGTCAATTGGAAGGTATTGCCAAAGCCAAAGAGCATGGTGTTAAGTTTGGCCGGCCAACGAAAAGAACGGATGAACTAGATTTAGAAATTTATAATAAAAGAAAAGAAGGCGTATCCATTGGTCAATTGGCAAAAGATTATGATTTAGGTTCGGCTACTATTTATAGAGTTTTGAGTGATGTATTTGAAAAGATATCTTCAGAATCAATAGATAAATCTAAATTATCAGGTTAGGTCGCAGTTACTATTTTATCAAACTGTAAACCCTAATAGCAATTTCGAGGGGATGGGCACAAAATCCCTAATTGTCGCCTGAGAACCATTTTAAGTAGTTAATCCAACACCAATTTCTAGTTTTATATACATAATCGGCTGTTTCTGTTAATTCAGTTTCACTCCAACAAAGTGATTTGGAAGAAATACCTATTACTAAATCAATATATTGGTTGTGGTATTGTTTTGCATTTTTTCTTTTCTTAACTTTCTTCAAGGCTTTTCTTAGGTCATCCGTAACTGGATAGACATAACCAGAATAGTTTATATATTTACCCGTAAATCTAGGTTCATAGTAACCAGCTCGCGTACCCACTATCTCATTACTTTCGATAATTTTTTCGGGGTACCTTGGCTTGAAACGCTTAGCTATATTGTCCCTAGACGGGCCATGACGGGTTGCAACCCTATCAAACTTACGGACTGACAAGTCTTTAAATGTAACTCTCATTTGATTGTTAGTTCTTTTAACACGAAGAATACGTTTGTCAATAAATTTAACAGCTCCTGATTTCACCAATGCTACAATTATTGGAATATAAACAGGCGAAATACTCCCCGCAAGAGGGTCCTTTTTAGGCACAATCCAATAGATTGTATAATTATTATTTTTGTTGTTGATAATTTTATTCTTCAATGATTCGATATTGTCTCGAAAAGCTGGTTGTTTGAATAATTCAAAAATTTCTGAATTCTTCAGATTATCAAGGTCATGTTTAACAGCATCGACTATATTGTCTATGCGTTTCTTAGATAGTCTACATAATTTAGCATAGCATCTCTCTAAAATATCATCTGATACATGTTCATAGTCGGAATGGCCTGAACAATATTCAACTAATTCATAGGTGCAAAAATTATCTATATAACGCCCTACTAACCTATCTATTTTTAAATAAATGCTATTTACTTCTTTTGGATATTTTAATTCAGTGATCGGAAAATCTGGAAATACCAATAGTTTTATTGACCAGTACCATACAAGCAATGGCGTCTTAATTAGTGGATCATCTTCTATACGTTTCTTGGGAGATAAATATTCTTTTGTTATTCGATAGTAAAATGTTTGGGAAAATAATTGATCGAGATATTCGTGTTCGAACGGTTTAAGAATTTCTTTGATATCTGAATGGCTAAAATCATGAAATAAATAATGAAGAACTTCAATTAACCCACTATCTCCTCCCCCAGAAATTAATATTTTTTCTTTGGCTTTGTAGCTATGATAATGGAATGGAGCTCCACTTTTCCAATAGCTATAATCGTATACATTTCTCTTTGACCTTTCTTCGAGTCCGAATCCAGTTGCAATAATGCATGTCTGTACTGTTAGTTGCCTTGGTTCCAACAGAGTTAGATCTGGAGGGAAATGACTAAATTTAAGCAGAACTTCATTGTCGCGAGTGTTTTCTATCGAATCACACGATAGATCATTCCATAGAAAAATCGGTAATAAACGTTGATATTTTTCGAATTCACTTAGCCATTTTTGAACGACAACATGCGCATTATCAGCTTCCCACTGGAAGAGAGGAAAAAAATCATCTTCGTGCCCAGTATTTCCGCCGGGAGACGATGAGATGTTGAATTTTTTATCGATGTATCTAAATGCTGATTGATTAAAATGTCTAAAGGGCTTTTCTTTTTCAATTAATATTACAACGCATCTTTTTAATAGTGCTAATTCTACTGCGATAGCTAAACCGCTAAATCCTGCGCCAACTACAGCAATAATAGACTTGTTCTTTACTATATTGTTTTGGCATAGTGCCCATCCAAGATTTAGTGCTCGACGACGCTGTGCTGTGATTGATATATCGAAACTAGCGAAGGCATTCACATAATATACTTGGTTGAATTTTTTAACGCTCGCGGCTTGTATTACGTTTTCTGCATAATTACTCGGAGATTTATTATTTCGTTTGCTCATATACCTAAATTATCGATGTCATGGCTACAGGAGTTTGCGGACAAGTAAAATGAATAATAGTGAGACGCTTTTATTAACTTTCATTTAACTAATACTAGCAAAGATACGTGTTGATGCCCGGCTTTATAAATCATCATCTATGTAGTAAAAATTACAGAGGCCATTTTTATGGCCTTTTCTACTTGTGAAAAGGTTCTTTTCGCAAGTAGGGCTGTGTTTTTTAGTATCTGAAAAAAT
>CBDTZS010000246.1:0-3994 GCA_965364955.1 uncultured Tenacibaculum sp.
GCCTTGTAAAGTTTCAGTATATTGATTGTAAAATACGTTGTTACTTTGTGAATTTCTAAATAAACAGGTATTTGGTAATTAGCTAAACCATGTGCTGTTTTTTATTTCTCCTACTGTTTTTCTCTTAATTTTTGTAATAGATACGTTTGAATTAGGTAATGTGTTTTTATTTTTAAATTTCACTGTTAATACATTAATGCTAGTCGGTTTTATATTTATAAAAAGAGAGCAAGAATAGATAGTTTACTACTCGTTTTTTTAAAAGTACTTTAGATAATTACTGGTTTTTTAAAAAAGGAATGAAGCTATAAAATTTATGCATGAAATGATAAAAATAGAGTGCGATTTTTATACTAGTATATTTAAATGTAACCATAATTTCTATGAAGAGGCACATGATCTATTTCAATCAAAATCGATATTAAAATGAACTCATAATATTAATTTAATAAAATGGATATTATAAAATATACTACTACATTCGTAGCACAAAACTACATTATGAAAAAAATAAATCTTTTAAGTTTTTTAATCTTAATTTGTTTAACAGGTTGTTCCAACTTCAAAAAAGAAAAAAAAATAGAAAAGAAGTACGTAGAAGAGCCTCACTCTTTTTCTAAACCAAACGAAGCGGTTATTACACATTTAAACCTTGATATTGATGTTGATTTTGAAGCAAAACAGATAAAAGGAACTGCAACCTATAATATTATCAATAATGAGGCTTCCATAATTATATTAGATACCAAATTCTTGGAAATTCATAGTGTATTAGCTGATCGACAAAAAGTTGAATTCTCTCTTGGAAAATTTAATAAACAATTAGGGAATGCTTTAAAAATCCCAATTAGTGTTGAAACAAAAACTATAACTGTAAATTATAACACTACGAGTAAAACAGAAGCCTTACAATGGTTAACGCCACAGCAAACTGCTGATAAAACAGATCCGTTTTTATTTACACAAGGTCAAGCTATTTTAACACGAACTTGGATACCAATACAAGATAGCCCACAAATTAGAATTACTTACAATGCTACAGTAAAAGTTCCAGCATCATTAATGGCTGTAATGAGTGCCGAGAATCCAAAAACTAAAACAGCAGATGGTATTTATAACTTTAAAATGCAACAAGCTATTTCTCCTTATCTAATAGCATTATCAGTTGGTAACATAGAATACAAAGCTGTTAGTAAAAGAACTGGAATTTATGCGGAAAAATCGGTACTAGACAAAGCTCATAAAGAGTTCTCTGACATGGAAAAAATGGTTTCAGCTGCCGAGAACTTATATGGTGATTATGACTGGGAACAGTTTGATGTTATTGTTTTACCTCCTAGTTTTCCTTTTGGAGGAATGGAAAACCCGCGTTTAACATTTGCTACACCTACTGTTATTGCTGGAGATAAAAGTTTAACATCTTTAATAGCTCATGAATTAGCACATTCGTGGTCAGGAAATTTAGTAACAAATGCTACTTGGGATGATTTTTGGTTAAATGAAGGTTTTACCGTTTATTTTGAGCTTCGTATTATGGAAGCCTTATACGGAAAAGAGAGGGCTAATATGCTAGCGCTTATTGGAAGACAAGATTTAGAAGAAGAATTAGAAGGTTTTAAAGATTCTCCTGACGACACAAAATTAAAACTAGACCTAAAAGGCCGTAATCCAGATGATGGAATGAATAGTATAGCCTATGATAAAGGATACTTGTTTCTAAGAACTTTGGAAGAAACTGTAGGTAGAGAGAAATTTGATGTGTTTTTAAAGAATTATTTTAAAACCCATGCTTTTTCTACAATGACTACTGAAAAATTTATTACATATTTAAATGCAAATCTTCTAGAAAAAAATCAAGTTGAATTTAATACAGAAGAATGGATTTATAAACCTGGAGTTCCAAAAAATCAAGCTATAATCACTTCAGATAAATTTAGTAATGTAGAAAAAATAGTATCGGAATTTATAGTCAAAAATAATATTGACGCTGCTTTAACAAAGGATTGGACAACACAAGAGTGGGTGCACTTTATTCGTAATTTTCCTAAAGAAATTACTGTAGAACAATTAACGGTAATTGATAACACTTTTAATTTAACAAATTCAACCAATTCTTATATTGCCATGGTTTGGTTTGAAAAAGCGATAACACATAATTATAGAGGTAATAATGTAGATGCTACTATTGAAGCTTTCTTAACTAATGTTGGTAGACGTTGGTATGTATCAACTATTTTTAAAGCTTATAAGAACAGTAACAAAGTTGATGAAGCATTAGCTATCTATAAAAAATCACGTTCAAATTATCATTCAGTAACAGCAAATACTATTGATGATATATTAGCGTATAAAGAATAGTAGATTAAATTTTATAGAAAATAAAAAACCTCAGTAGTTAACTTCTGAGGTTTTTTTAATATGTATACTGATTAATTACCGTTTTTTCTAGGGTTTAATACTCCTGCAGTAATAGTATAGATTGGACCTTCTTGAGCGAACCCAAAAATACCATATTCTCCATCTTGATAAATTTGATTTTCTCTTTCACCAAAAGGTACTTTTGCCCAGTTTTTAACATCTGTTTCTGATACAGTTATTATTTTACTAGGATATGAAGAATCTGTCGGACAAAAAATTTCTATTGTAAAACTTCCTTCTAAACCATTTTCTGGGATTAAAAACCAAGTTGGAGTAGCTGGTGCTTGTTTCCCTACTACTGGGGGTATTGGTAGTTGAACGTCTTCATTTATAGAAAAAGAACCTTTACGTAATGAACCATTACACACTCCTATAATTTTGCAATATAATTTACTTCCGTCTGCAGCTCCTGCATCATTTTGACTTAAAGCTGATAATTGAAAAACATTGTTTGACATGATTTTTTGTATTTAGGATTATAAATTAAAAGTGTTTGCAGTTACAGGTACTTTTTCTTCGTGTTGTCCTTGAAAAGAGAATCCTCCAGTACCACTCCAATCAGCTTTTAAGGCCATGTTTGCTTCAAAAGGGAATTCAAGTGGGGTTAATTTATTATCTGAAGGAATGCTTCCTTTTAAACTTAAGACTCTAACGATATCTCCAAAACCAGTAGAATAAACGGTTCCGGTTACTTTACCTGTATATGTTTTTTTATCGGTACCTACATTAATTGTTACAGTTCCACTAACTGTATGATCTTCTGGGTGTACTAATAATGAAAAGTTGACTAATGTTGCTAAAAGGTTAGGAGCAAAGCCCATTGTTCCT
This sequence comes from uncultured Tenacibaculum sp., assembly GCA_965364955.1. Lineage (GTDB taxonomy): Bacteria > Bacteroidota > Bacteroidia > Flavobacteriales > Flavobacteriaceae > Polaribacter. The sequence goes on from CBDTZS010000246.1 coordinate 3,247, forward strand.
TTATAATAAATTGTTTCTACTGCTGTATTTATTGTTGTTGACATGATGTTTTGATTTTAAAAATTTATAATTAAATTACTGTTGCAGTTTCTTTTACTACATTAAAAGAAATAGAATTGTTTCCTAAAGACCATATAACACCAACTAATGGTTTGCTAGCGTTATTTAATAATTGATATTTCTTTTCTTGAAATTCAAATTCAAAATTATAAGGACCTCCCCAGTTTATGCCAGCATACACTAAGTTGTAATCCCCTTTAGGAAGATAAACTGTTGGTGAGTCTTGAGTAGCAGGTCCTGTATATGGTCCTTCCTTAATAGTGATATTATAGTCAAGATTAGAAGCAGCTTTTAGGTTGCAAATTTCATAACTTTTGCTCCATTGAAAAGCAGTTAAAATAAGTTGATTATCACATTTTGTAACTTTAATAGTATTTGACATGGCTAGTTGTTTTAATTTTCCTACTCATAAGGCTTTTCGGATTCCGCCTCGTTTTTAAAATGGTTACTGCTCCATTTAAATATAAGTTTGGTTAGTTGTTAAATAGTAAAGTGTAGTTCTAATATTTACCGAAAACACGGTTGAATTTCTACAATTGTAATTATTTAAAAACAGTGAAATAATATGTGCTAGCGTTTTATTTCTGATGTAAAACTAATTAAGAAGCTAGTTGGAAAATTAAAAAATGGAACAAGACAGGTGTTTTTACCCATGAAAAAGCTAATAACTGGAATAATGATTTTTTTT
>CBDTZS010000247.1:0-3958 GCA_965364955.1 uncultured Tenacibaculum sp.
CAATCCCGATTTTCTATAACTAATGATGATATTAGTTTACTTGAAAAATGTTTTATTACAGTAAATGTTCCGGCCCAAACCAAACTTTTAGAGGCAGGGAAAATTGAACGGTATGTTTATTTTTTATGTACAGGAATTGTAAAAGGGTATCAAAATATAGATGGTAAATTAGTTATTCAGCATTTAGTTCCTGAACAAGATTTTTTTACGTCATTAGATAGTTTTATGAGCGAAACGCCTTCTTTAGATTATTACGAAGCTATTACCGATTGTAAACTGCTAAAAATCTCTAAGCCTGACTTTGAACTATTACAAGAAACCACCAGTTTTTGGAGTGATGTTGTAAAAATAGTCACCAATGAGCACTTAAGTTGTAAATTAGAACGGGTTAAAGATTTTCAAATTTTAACAGCTAAAGAGCGTTATCTAAAGTTTCTAAAGGAACATCCAAATTTAGCGTTAAATGTTTCTGTAGATAACATCGCTTCTTTCTTAGGTATGGAACCTCAATCTTTAAGTCGCATACGCAAACAAATTACTTTCTAACAAATGTTATTTTTAAATTCTTAATTACTGTTGAAATTTGCTCAAACAAAAAAACATAAAATATGAGCAACGAAATTTCATTAGTAACGGGAGCAAACGGACATTTAGGAAATAACTTAGTTAGATTATTGCTTTCTGAAAACAAAAAAGTAAGAGCAACCGTAAGAAACTTAACTGATCAAGAACCTTTTAAAGTATTAGATTGTGAGGTTGTGCAAGCAGATATTACCGATAGAGAATCTCTTAAAAAAGCATTTAAAGGAGTAACAAACTTATATGCAGTAGGTGCAAATTTTAGTATGTGGGCTAAAGACCCTAAAGCTGAAATTTATGACAACAACGTACAGGGAACTCAAAATGTATTTGATATAGCAAAAGAATGTGGAATTAAAAATATTGTATACGTAAGTTCAGTAGCATCTTTAGATTTTACAAAATTACCAGCAAATGTTGATAATGGCTATAATAAAGACAGGAGAAACTGGTATTATAATTCTAAAAATGATTCGGATAAACTTGCTATTGAATTAGGAAAAAAATATGGTATCCGAACTGTTTTAATTTTACCCTCTGCAATGATTGGTAGTGAAGCTTACAAACTAAGTTATACGAATAACCTTGTTTATCAAATTTTAAATAGAGAAATTCCTATAGATACAAATGTCACATTAAATTGGATAGATGTAAAGGATGTCGCTTTTGGAGCGTACCGAGCTATGTTAAAAGGTAAAAATGGAGAACGTTACATTTTATCGAATGAACAACATACCACTTTACAAGAAAGTGTAAAAATAGCATCTGAATTATACCCTGAATTAAAATTAAAAACACCAAAAAAAGTACCAAAATATTTATTATACGCTGTTGCAGGATTGATGGAGTTTGGAAGTAAAATAACAGGAAAAGAACCGCTATTACAGCGTCATTATTTAGATATGTTTTATGGATTAAACCAGGATTATGATATCACAAAATCAAAGGAAGAATTAGGATTCTATCCGAAACCATCTAAAGAGGCATTAATAGCTGCTTTGAAGTATCTAAAAGAAGACTGGAAAAAGAAAAAAATAGCATAGAACACCTTAATTTATTGCTAGTTCTAGCCTACCTAATAGAAAATCCTAACGGGTTTTTTATTAGGTGTTTATACTGGCAAAAAATCATATATAAACACCTTACCTACAGCACTAATCAACCGAAAACAGCTTGATCTAAGAAAAGTAAAAAATAATTAAATAACTAAATAATTTTATTAGTTAGGAATCCTTACTATATTTGCACTAGCAATATTGCTGACCAATTAAAATAAATAATTATGAATAAATCAATCTTTTATCACGCAGGCTGTCCTGTATGCGTAAGTGCAGAACAAGACATATTAAATCTTATTAATCCATCAAATGTTACAGTTGTTAATTTTGCAGAAGACAAAACTCGAATAGAGGAAGCAGAAAAAGCAGGAGTAAAATCTGTTCCAGCATTAGTCACACCAAATGGAAATGTACTTCACATTAATTTTGGAGCATCGATGAAAGATGTTAAAGGTTAAAAAAAATATAATTAATAGTTAGGAATCCTACTTAAAATAATCTTTCTAACTTTAAAATTTAGAAAAAAATGAAAAATATAATATCAATATTCGTAGCAACTCTATTCATAAGCAGCACATTATATGCTTGTGATAAATGTAAAAACTACAACAATGACAATTTTAAAATTAAAAAAGTATCCGTTTCACATAACTCATCAATTTCCAGTACAATTTGGAAAATAGAAGTCGCAGGAAATGCAGGAGAAACAACTCCAAAACTTGTAGGTCAACTAAATGGTGCTCCAGTTTTAGGATATGTTTTTCCTACATCGTTAAAACCAACTGATGTAGGCTTTAATCAAACAGACGGAATTGTAGCATTGGCTTTAACATCTCATCCAGATTTTGACGACACACCTCTTTGGGATGAAAACAACGATAAGGACTATGCAAATGATGGAACCATTTGGCATCCACATTGGGTAATTTTAACAGAAGACAAAAGAGTTAATGGAGGACTATCTGTTAAACAATTTAAAAAAAACGATAAGTCGGTAATATTACCACCAACAAACCCAGGAATGCCAATGTATATGGATTCTCCAGGTTTCCAGGTTACTACAAAAGGAAATGCTATAACAGTTGTTGTTCCAGATTATCGCTTGAACAACCAAATTGATTTTAAATATGATGGTGTCGCCTGTTTTATGCAAGTAAATACCGAAATGAAAGACAAACCAATGTTAGGAGTCTATGCTGTTTACAGCGTTGCAAGTGGTGATCTTTCTCTTCCTTATACTGTAAAAAAATAAATTATGAAAGTATCTGTTTGGGACACCTATGTAAAAAGACAAGATGGATTAATTATGCATTTTGATATTCTTGTTGACAGTAAAATGACCGATGAACGCAAGATTTTTAATTTTGGTAAACGTTATTTGAAAAGTAAATCATTCAATAGCGAAGAATTAACATCAAAAGAATGTGTATTCTGTCATATTGAAAATGCATCAGAAATAGTAATAAAAGAAATTGAAACAAAAGGTTATTACATAATCGAAATGGAAAATTGTAATTAATTGTTTGAATAGGATAATTAGGATTACTAACTTTACCTGCTGAATTAAACATTTAGCAAGTCTTTTTATCAATGGAAAAAAGTGTTTTTAATATCGAATTTCAACAGAAAAGCATCACAAGTAAAATTGTTGTTGGTTTAGAGCGTATATCTGAAGTATTTAAAATTTTACTTTGGGAACACGCAAAAGTTATAGGTTTAAGCCCTATTCAAATACAAATACTAATTTTCATTGCCTATCATAAATCAGAGCTTTGTAATGTTAGTCATTTAGCAAAGGAGTTTAATATTACTAAGCCAACAGTAAGTGACGCTATTAGAATGCTGGATAAAAAGAAATACATCATTAAAGATTATTCATCATCAGATAGTCGGAGTTATTCAATTTTATTATCTGCTTTAGGGAAAAAAACAGTTGCAGAAACTGAAAATTTTGCAAACCCAATAGAAACCCAACTTAAAAAAAACGAAACAGCAGATTTAGAAAATGTATTTGAAACATTAAGTAAATTAATTTACCAATTAAATAATAACGGAATATTGACTGTTCAACGGACCTGTTTTGGTTGTAAATTTTATGATAAATTTGAAAATAGAAATTATTGCAATCTAATGAAAAAGGAATTATTAACTTCTGATATTCGATTGGACTGTCCTGAATATGAAGAAAAACCAGCAGGTAATAATGTATAAAATAATAGCGTTTTAATTGCTAAACCTAAAGTAAGTAAATATGAATATTGTCTGTGTTTAACTGAAAAATTAGCGATTACAAATCCGCTACTATTCTTATACTAACCGTT
>CBDTZS010000248.1:0-3864 GCA_965364955.1 uncultured Tenacibaculum sp.
GGCGGTAAATTCCGCAGTATTAATAACGATACATTCTTCTTCAAAAAGAACAGAAAATTGAATTGTGATGGTTTCATTGGCTTCTAAAAGACCTGAACTACCATCGAAAAAATTAATATCGGTGGTACCGTTGTAAGATGGGTTTAATATTGGGTTCGTAGTTGCCGTAGAATTTTGAATAAATGGAGTGCTAATAGAAATAATATTCCCACCACAAATAGCATTTAAGTTATCTTGTAATTGCAATTGTTCAATTTGAACAGCTTGACTGGTGTTGGTTGCGGTAATTTGAAATGTAAGTTCTTGATGTTCTAAAATACCGTTTGGTGCTTCATCGATTGTTATAATAGTTTTATCAGTTGATGAAGAAGCACTGAATGAAAACGCCATACTAGAAGTCGTACAAGTACATTGATATGCAGAGGAAGCTATTCCTGTTGGTGAAGTTGTAGGGTAATAACGGTCTAAATGATCTCCTAAGCCATCTGACCAAGTAACAAAAGAAAATATTCTGGAGTTGGCCACACTTGTTTCATCAAAGTTATCTAAAGCACCTTGTGTTTGGGATATTTCTAATTGGGAAAAATAATTAGTATTGGTAAATGAAATCGGAGCGATTAAATAAAATATATCTAAAATAATAGTTTCGCCTGGTGCTAAGGAATTATTTGGGGCTAATAAAAAAGGGTTGGTGTCACCATCATAATTAGTGTCTATAGTTACTACTGGACCCGAAATTTGAGAAACGGTAATGGTATTAAAAACAATTCCGTTATCTAAAAAACTACCCAGCCCCATATTAAAATTAACATTCGTAGCCGTTGTTGTGCCTTCATTGGTAATTATTACCCGATTGTTATAATCAAATGTTCCATCAGGATTTACTATAGGATTAGTTACAGGAACAAATAATGCTGCTGCAATAACTGCTTCGGTGGTATGGAAGTCTGAAATGGAAAGATTTTCGGTACTGTTTCCTTTAGTTGAGGTAACATTAAAAACAGTGTCAAAATCAATTCCAGAACCTGAAGGAGTAGGGTTTGGGCGTCCATCACAAAACGGATTGATGTTAACACAAAATCTAATATTTATAGATTGTCTAGGGTATAGCGTTGCATTACTAACAGTAGTGTTATTAAAGATAGCACTTGATGTTAAATTTAAAAAATTAGGATTTACAGTTGCGGTATTAAATTCTAAAGGATACGGATTATTTATATAATCGATTGTTCCTGAGGTGCTAATTTGCATTTCACTAATTTCTGTAACACAACCGTTTCCAAAAATAGCTTGTAAATCATTTGTTAAATTGATGTTGTTAATAAGACTTGATGCATGATAATCTCTAGCAGTACTATTGTTTGTTATAGTTATCTCGTAGAGTACTTTATAGTCATCGTCAACAGTATAACCTTGGTTACAACTTTCTAAATTACTTATTTCAATTAAATCTGTTATGTTTTCAACAGTTAAATATAAATTAGCGGTAGTTGAAAATGTACCGTCGAAAATAGTATAGGTAATAACGTCAACATTACCTGTGTAATTAGGAGCAGGAATAAAATTATAACTACCATCTGAATTTATGGTAATGCTACCTTGGGTAAAATTAGCTGTTTGACCTGCTGTAAAATTAATAGCGTTAATTGTAAAGGAAGTAATCGTTAATATATTATTGTCAATATCTATATCGTTGGCAAGTAAACCAGGGGCATTTACAGATAAAAGAGTATTAACTTCAGCGGTGTCATAATCATCGAAAGCTTCTGGTTCGTTTTCATTTTCAACGGTTATCTGTAGGTTTGCTGTAGTTGAAAACGTACCATCAAAAATAGTATAGGTAATCAGACTTACCACACCAATATAATTAGTGTTAGGAGTAAAAAGGTAACTACCATCAGTATTTATAGTGATACTACCTTCGCTAAAATTTGCTGTTTGACCAGCGGTGAAATTAATAGCGTTTATAGAGAAAGAAGTAACAGTTAAAATATCATTATCGACATCTGTATCATTAGCAAGCACACCAGGGGCATTTATGTTTAAAACGGTGTTAATATCAATGATATCAAAGTCATTTAAAGCATTCGGAGCTGTTTGTGCTGTGCTAAATTGAGAAAATAGCGCAAAACAAAATAGTATTATAAAATAATTTTTTATCATATCAGGGGGAAATAGTCATTGAAATAGGTACTTATGAACGGTAAAAATAATGATAAATTATCTTATTTAATAATTAAAATTAAATCTAAATAAGATACTGTTCTATAGGTCTATGAAAATTTATGAACTTACTTCTATTCTATACTAAGTTAATTTTTGTAATTTGTTTCGGTATAATTTTATAAACACATATGAATGGAGGTATTAGTTGAATATTTTAGAGAAATTTCATCAACCCATAGAAGTTTAATTTTAGTTGGCGGAATTACTTTTTTCTGGTTGTTAGAAAGTGTTATCCCTTTATTCGGTTTTAAGTATAATAAATGGAAGCATGCTTTTCCTAATTTGTTTTTTACGTTTACAACTATTCTTGTAAATTTCTCTTTGGCTTTTGTGTTATTGAATACTGCAGATTGGGTTCATGTAAATAATTTTGGATTAATTAATTGGCTACCAGTAATGCCATTATGGTTATATGTAATTTTCGGTGTGTTATTTTTAGACTTCTTCGGAGCTTATTTAGCGCATTTTACTGAGCATAAAATAAAACCACTTTGGATGGTGCATTTAGTACATCATACCGATCATAAAGTTGATACAACTACAGCGAACAGACATCACCCTTTAGAAAGTGTGATACGTTTTTCGTTTACAATATTAGGCGTTTTTTTAGTAGGAACTCCAATTGCAATTATTATGTTGTATCAATCAATGTCATTAATTTTTACACAGCTAACCCATGCAAATATTAAGATGCCTAAAAAGCTTGATAAAGTGTTGAGTTATATAATTGTATCACCAGATATGCACAAAGTACATCATCATAATATGTTGCCATATACCGACTCTAACTACGGGAATATTTTTTCTATTTGGGATAGATTACTAGGGACTCACATGGAATTGGATAGAGAGAAAATAGTGTATGGTGTAGATACTTTTCCGGATGAAGAAAAGAATTCCAATTTAAAAGAATTGCTAAAACAACCTTTCGTTGGCTATAGAAAGCCTACTAATTTGGAAGAGGTTAAATAAAAAACGTGAGTTTTAATTCACGCTTTTTTTAGTTTAAAAACTTAAAGTAATTTAATTTTTTTACATGAGTAAACTTAACTTACACATTTCCTCGGACAGGTATAACTGTACAAAAATATCCTTGTTTTTGAAGCATACTAGCTGTTGCATGTGTTCTAACAGATGTACATCCGAACACAGTATGGCAGCATCTTGCAGCAAAATCATTTAAAGTTCCACCATTAATAGCCTTTTGTTCTGTTTTGTCTAAGGCTTTTCCTAAGTTTGTAATATTTTTTAACATAATTGTACGGTTTATTGATTAATAATAAATCTAAATTAGTTGAAAAATATGATTGTTTTATATGAGAATTTACGAACCTAGCATTATTGTTTACGAACCTAGCATTATTGTTTCCGAATGAAATTTTATTTTAAAAATAAAGAATCACTGGGTTTTATTTTTTTCAATCATTTTTAAAATATATTTTCCACGAGCTTCACAACCTTTACTCTCATGAATAATTTTTGTGCTAATTAAATGCTGTAGCTCAGTATGAACCCAACCTTTTTGCAATCCAAATAAATACAAAAAAGTCATTGTATAAGCACGAACTGCTATTTTTTGATCGGTAATTAACCAATCAAAGCCAGTTTCAATAATTATATCGATATGCTGTAGTGTTA
>CBDTZS010000249.1:0-3863 GCA_965364955.1 uncultured Tenacibaculum sp.
AGTATTCCTAAGACTCTAGACTTAGAAATTACGTTATATGAAACCCCAAGGAATTTTGTAACATACTCCGGATAAATTTTATATATTTATCGTTCACTATGAAAAAAAAATATGTTAAAGAGTACTTTTTTCTTAAAAAAAACGGCTAATATTTTCTTTATTTTCTTTATTTTAAGTCTAAAATCATTTGCTTTTCAGCAAGAATTAATTCAATTAGAAGGAACGATTATTGATAAAAAAACAAGTAAACCTATCCCCTTTTGTACTATAAGGATAGATGGTACTTATGTTGGTACCTCTACTAATGAACTTGGAGAGTTTGTTCTCAATGTAAAAAAAACTCCAGTAATTTTATCTTTCGCTCATTTGAGTTATGAAGAAAAAAAAATTATAGTTTCTGAAAAAAGGAAGTTTAAAATTGAGTTATTACCAATGCTAAATGTTTTAGAGGAGGTTAAAATCACTAAAATAAAAAAAGATTATTACGCAATAGGTTTAGTAAAAAAGGCTTATAATAAATTAAAAAAAGACTCGAAGATTGAAAAATATGGAAAAGCTCATTATAGACAAAAATCTACAAATAATGAAAAGTATAATGAGTTATCTGAAATAATATTTGATTGCAAATACTCAACATCTGGAGTTGAAGACTGGGATATAATTGAGGGGAGATATGCTCTTAAAAAAGAGGCAGTAAATAATAAAAACTACACTTTATTTTCTAAAATAATAAAATCTAACCAACCAAATACAGATGACATAATATTTCTTTTGCACCCCCAGTTTGAGTATTTTTATAATGTTAGGTTGGTAGAGAAAATCAAATCAAAAAAAGGTGAAATTGCTGTAATTAAATTTTCTCCAAAAGTTAAAGGGATTCCAATTTTTAAAGGAGAAGTTTATATTGATATTCAAACAAAAAATATTTTAAAAATTGAAGCTAATATATTTAATGATGAATTGAAATTAGTGAAGTTAAAAGAGGAAGGGGCTTCTAAGAAAAATTATTCACTTTCATATGAAATGAGTTTTAAACAAGATCCTAAATTAGGGTTGATAATAGATTACTTAAAAATAAATCAAGATTTTGATTATTATTTAAATGAAATTAAAAAGACTCATGTTTCATCTAACTCAAGTTTAACCTTTTTTGAATATTATACCCCAACTTCTAGAAATAAATTAGGTAAACAGTTCAAAAGAAATCAAAGTGATTGGGAAAAACTAAACGAATTAGAGTATAATAAGTTTTTTTGGGATAATAACCCAATAGTAAAACGAACACCAATTGAATTAGAGGTAATAGAAGCTTTTGAAAAAGATAATGCGTTCGAGTCTATTTTTATAAATAGTAGAAATCAGATATCTTTTTCACAGGAGGATGTTTTAAATGACCCCTTTGTAAAAGAGCTATCAATTGAAATAAATGATTACAATAAACAAAACCCTATTGAGAAAATTTATTTGCATACAAATAAAGATGTATATAAAGTAGGTGAAGAATTATGGTTTAGTGTTTATTCTAGTTTAGCATACAATAAGAATAATTTAGTAGCAAGTGAATTAATTTATATTGATTTAATTAATGAAGAAAATAAAATTATAAACTCTCAATCCATTTCAGTTTTTGAAGGTCGATCGAAAGGTAGCGTAAAAATACCCATAAAAGGAAGGTCAGGAGAATACAGATTAAGAGCCTATTCTAATTGGATGAAAAATTTTGATACAGATTATTTTTTTAATAAAAACATAAAAGTATTAGGAAGGAGTAACAGAAATTTAGAAGCCAAAAGAAATAAAGGGAAAATTGATCTAAATTTTTTCCCAGAAGGAGGATATTTAATAGCTGATTTACCTGTAAGAATTGCTTTTAAAGCAATAAGTACTGAAGGAGAACCAGTAAAAATAAAAGGAAAAGTTTTTGATTCGGCAGATCAATATATTGTGAGTGTTAACTCATTAGAGAAAGGAATGGGGTCATTTACTTTAAAACCTAAGAAAGGAGATAGTTATTACGTTAAACTGAGCGATGGATGGAGGTATAAGTTACCAAATGTTGTGTCAGAAGGATATTCTATGCTTGTAAATAACTTGAGCGATAAAAGTGTTCAGGTAAGAGTTCAGGCAAGTGAAAAGTTAAGGAATAAATCTTTTTATTTAATTGCTCAAATAGAAAACAGAAAAGTTTATCAAGGTAAATTTGAATTTGGGGGAAAATTAATAGCAAATGTAGAAGTACCAAAAAGTAAACTTCCTACCGGAGTAATGACTCTTACTATTTTCGACAGTAAAAAGCAACCTAGAAGTGAAAGAATTGTTTACGTTAATAATAAACAAGAGTTATTTGTGACAGTTAAAGAAATTAATAAAAAAACAAAAAAAAATGGTAAAATTAGCTTAGATGTTAAAATAACAGATATTAAAGGTAAGCCAGTTAAAACAAGTTTATCAGTAGTTGTAACTGATATAGATAAGTATAAAAAAAATGAATATGAGTCTAATATTTTAACTTATTTTTTATTAGAGTCTCAAACTAAAGGAGATATTAAAAATCCAATGTTTTTAATTAATGATGTAAAAAGATCTACTAAATTTAAATTAGATTTAGTTATGCGAACAAACGGTTGGAGAAGAATTAAATGGAATGAATTAAATCAAAAAAGTAAAATAAAACAGTATTCTTTTACAAGTGGAATCTCTTTATCTGGTTTAGCAACTAGATATAATTTGCCAGTTAAAAATAAAAAAATTGATATGGTTGCCGTGTCTAAAGATAAAATATGGACATATTCAACTAAAACAGATTCAATAGGTAAATTTAAAATAGAGAACATTTCTCAATCTGATTCAATTAAAGTTGCTTTTAATTTATATGAAAAAGGAGTAATTCTAAAAGATTTAAAGATAAAGTTAGATAAAAAAAATAATTATAAATCAAGTCCAACCAATAAAAAAAGTGAATATGTTGGTAAAAAAAATAATTTTCACAATGAAACCTTTGATGAAAAAACAGTAAGCTCTTTAAGTAAGGGTGATATAGTTTTAGAAGAGGTTCAAATAAAAGCAAGGAATAAAAGGGAGGTAAGAAAAAAAGGAACCCCTTCTTTATATAGTATTAATGCAGATAATACGGTTTATGCAGATGACAGAATGGGAGCTGCAAATATATTTGACTTGCTATCTGGTATACCAGGTGTAGGTGTTTCAGAAAATAAAATAGTTATCAGACAAGGAAGATCGGCACCTTTGTATATTTTAGATGGTATGGCTATACCAGGTAGTTTTGCTGCTCCTTTGGGGGTTCAACCAGAATCAGGAGCTCTTATACAGCCTCAGTCAGATTATTCTGTACCTTCGATGGTTGCACAAATGTCTTCTTTAGATATAGAAAGAATTGAGGTTTTAAAGGGGCCAAATGCTGCCATGTTTGGTTTAAGAGGTGCGAATGGTGTTATTTTGATTTATTCAAAGACCACAATAATTAATAAATTAAAAATTAAAGTACCAGAATTTATAATAAGAGGAAATACTACGGCAAAGGAATTTTATTCACCGAAATATGCTCTGAAAAATAAAAAAGGAAAAAATAAAAAAGCTACTATTTATTGGAACCCTAATGTTTTAACAGATGATAAGGGAAGTGCTAAAATTGAATTTGATAATAATAATGTAAAAAATCTTCAAATTATTATAGAAGGTTTATCGATATATGGAACACCAGGAGTGTCAATTGTTAATTTAATTAGGTGAAAAATAAAAACAAATTAACTAAGTAATGTGTTAATTTATGATGAATAATTTATGGCTGTAAACCAATTACTACGATTTGATCCAATTTTGAAACCAAAAATTTGGGGAGGTGA
>CBDTZS010000250.1:0-3823 GCA_965364955.1 uncultured Tenacibaculum sp.
ATTATTATTTGTTACACTGTTGTCGTTTATAATAATATCTGCAGTGTCGTCTTCTCCACATGAAATAAATAAAGTGGTTGCAATTGCTAATCCGAATAATAAATTGTTTTTCATTTTTTTTAAGTTTAATGTATTTTATTTAGTTGTTAAAATTTGTATTTAAGGCCCAAGCCTATGTTCGTTCCTCTTTTGTATTTTGATAAAACAACATCGCCTATAGAAGTGTTTTCTCTAACTCTTTTTATTGAAGGGTCTAATAAGTTTTTAGCTTTTAGATTAATTTCCCATTTATTCCCAATTTCATTTTTCCAAATAAAATCTAAAGTAGGCACTCCTTTTTCAATTATATTACCTAATGCACCAGCACCCAAAGCATCTATTCTATCAGAAAAATATGAGAAGACTAATGAAGTAATTGGTTTGTAGTTTTTAAAACTAGTGGGACTGTAATTTATATTTGCATTTATTAAGAAAGGAGAGGCCCCTTGAAGTTGATCACTATCTCTGTTAAATGTTGTGCTATAACGAGATAGACCACTAATATTTTCTTTTAAATCTTGATGTGTGTACATATAAGTGAAATTGAAACCTGCAGAAAGCAAGGTTTCGTCATCTTCGTTTTTTATTAGGTTTTTACGAGCTTCAACTTCAATTCCTAACACGGTGGCTTTGTCTCCTGTTCTAAAATAACGTTGATTACCAGCGGCACTATTAGCAATTACTAAGTTTACAGGATTGTTAATTTGTTTACCGAAAGCAGCAACAGATAATAGTTCGTCTCTAGAGATAAACCATTCGTATTTTACATCAATATTAAAAATTTTTGAGAAAGAAGGGGTGTCTAATAAATCTGGATTTCCACCAACTCTTTGACCAATACCTTCGTAAATAAATGGAGCTACTTCTTTAAATTCTGGGACAGATACAGTTTGACTAAAGTTAAAACGTAAATTTTGATCTTCATTTAAGGAGTATTTAAGATTTAAACTAGGCAAGAAAAATGTTTCTGATGCATTTCTGAAACCAGGATCATTAGGGTTAATATTAATTACCTTGTAGTTAATGTTTTGATTAAAAGACTCTACCCTAACACCTGGTACGAATACCCATTTATCTCCAGATTTTATTTCTGCCGAAATATAACCTGCATGTATTTTTAATTGACCATCATACGTGTTTTCATAAGTTCCAGGTAAGCTAGCTATATTACTGTTTTCATAACCAGGAATTTTTCTAAAAACATCTAGTCTGAATATTTTCCCGGTTTGATCCTTGAAAATTTGAGCATTATTAATGCTAAATATAGCATTGAAGTTATTTACATCTGTTATTTCAAATTGTTTATTTAAAATATCGTAACCATATCTAATGTTTTTAAAGTTCCTTTCTTTAATTCTTCCATTATAACCAAAGTTTAAAGCTAAATTTTCTGAAGCTTGATACGTCAAGTTTACTCTACTATTTAACTCCTCATCAATGATTTTTTGAAAGTAACGCTGATTGTCAAATGAGTTGTTGGAATAGAATACAGGATTTGTATTTGGATCATTATCTAACGAATATTGAAAGTTTTCTAAACTAATTCTTTTTCTATCTGGCTCGTGTGCAAATACATTGTTGTATCCAATTCCCCAACTTACTTTAAATTTATTATCTTCAAATTTATGGTCACCAGTTAACTGATTTACAAAAACTAAGTCTTGGTTATATTGAACATTCATTTGGTAAAAACCTTCATCTGTATTCCTTAAAGCATCTCTATTTTGACCTAAACCCTTATAACCATAATACCCTACTTCGTCTCCTGAATTATTTAAGAAAAGCGATGTGAATTTTAATTTGTTCTCATTATTAATTTTATACAAAGCACTTAACATTGCTGTTGTAGATGTTGTGTTAGAGTATTCTTTTGTGTTCGAATATTTCTTTTTATATACGTTAGAGAAATCTACGACAGGACCTTCTCTATATTCAAACTCTCTGTTAAATGATGCTGTTCCGAAAAGACTCAATCTAGTTCCGTTTTTAAAATCAAAAGACTTACCTGCATTAATTCCAATAGAATTATTAACAGGGCTACCAGTATTCACAGGATCTACCCCGTGAGAAAGTGCAATTGTATAAGGGTTTTGTTTAAACCTATTGTAATATCCAAAATTTCCAGTTCCCTCACTTTTTTTAAAATTTTCTCCCATAGCTCTTGAGTTTACCCCAGAACCAAGGTTGATTTCTACAAAACCATTCCCTTTATATTCTTTTGAAGAGATATTAATATTACCAGCAGCAAAATCACCATAAAAGCTAGATGAATACGCTTTGCTAATAGATACGTTTTGAATAATATCTGAAGTAAATAAGTTTAAATCTATATTTTTCTTAGCAATATTATTTGAAGGTAATGAAAGACCATTCATCGTCGTATTTAAATAACGATCACCTAAACCACGAACATATACATTATTAGAACCTTCTTGTTTAGAAACACCCGCTATTTTGGAAACAGCTCCAGCTGCATCAGAGATTCCTTTTATTGATAATTCTTCTGCACCGATACTTTCTTTAATTATAACAGCTCTCTTTTGGTCTAATAATAAAGCACTGGCTCTGTCTTTACTTGTGCTAATTTTAATTTCTATTTCATCTAAAGTTACACCTTCATTAGCGCTTAATTCTTGATTGATAATTATGGGTTGGTTTAATTTTACATCAATTTGCTTTTCTATGGTTTGGTAACCAATAAAACTAAAAACAATAATCTGTTTACCAACAGGAGGACTTATGGTGTATTTACCATCCATATCAGTGGTGCTTCCAATCGACGTTCCTTTTATAAAAACATTAGCAAAGGGTAATGCTTCTCCATTCATCTCTTTATCTGTAAGTGTACCTGATACAGTTCCTTTACTTTGCGAAAAGGCAAAATTGCAAAGACTTAAAAGAGTAATAACTATTAATTTTTTCATTCTAAATTACTTGAGTTCTTAATTACTCTGCAAATTTGAGACTAGATTGTAAAACTAATGTTACATGTAAATTATGGTTGTTTTATTAGAATGTTTCTTGAATGTTAACTGGTATAGGTTAATGTTATGGAAGTATCAATTTTATATTACGCAAAAAAGGGAAGCTTATGTAAGCTTCCCTTTTTCAATACTTTATACAGGTTGATTCGTTATTTGAAGATTTTAAACCCTAAAACGAAAGTTCTAGGATTAGCAGGTCCATAAATAAAGTTACTGTCACGTTCTTTACCAACATCAAATTTAGTTTGATAATTATCAAAGACATTCTTAACACCGGCAGAAAGTTCAATATTAGTGTGTAGGTTCTCAACTTCTAAAGTATAGCTACTGTTTATGCCGAGGTTAAAGAAAGAAGGAGATTTGATGTATTCATCTTTAATTAAATTTTGATTTGAGGCTAAATGTAATACTTCCATTTTCCCAGTATAAACTAAGTTTAATGCTGTTTTAAACTTTTGATTCGGAGTATAAGTAGCGGTTGCGTAACCATAAGTGTTTGGAGTACGTAGGAATTCTTTTTTAGCGTCAAGAACATCAGAGTTATTTACAGCGGTATTAAATTTACTTGATTGATAGGTAAACCCTGCATCAAATTGAACAATTCCATCATAATTTACACGAGTTTCTAACGTAATTCCTTTTACGATAGCACCATCTCCATTTCTTTTTTCAAATACCTCACCAAATTGATCTTCCCCTATTGACTCTAAATAAAAAGCATCTTTTAAATTGGTGTAAAAACTTTCAACAGTAAATCCATAAATGTAATGGTCAGTTGGTTTATCATAATTAAAAGAAAC
>CBDTZS010000251.1:0-3819 GCA_965364955.1 uncultured Tenacibaculum sp.
TATATTGCAAAATAAAGCTCCTCTTTTTAATTAAAATGAGGAGTTTTATATAATTACACTATTAAAAAAAGAGTAACTAAAAAATAAATTAATCTATAATATCTCTTAAAACGAACATAAAAGATAAACTTCTAAAAGGATCAAAAAACCGAGATAAGTATTCTCCTCTACCATCATCATATAAAACCATACCATCACTGTATAAGTTAAAACTATCATTATTCCATGAACATCTAATTATATGATTGTCCGCTAAATAATCTGTGAAGTTCTGATAGTTTTCGAGAAAAACATTTTTATTTGGAAAATACAGTTCCCATTTTTTTAAATCTATAATTTCAATAAGGTATTGCTGGTAATACATTTGCGAATCTAATATACCTCCCCATTTTAGAGGATCAGGTTCTAGACTTGTTGATTTTGGTGGGTCTGGAGATCCACCTTGAGGATCTATATGCCAATTATAATTATTAAATTGTTCGTGAAAACCTATTTCAAAAGGATTAGAGTCAATAAAACTGGCATCTAAAATATTAATTAGTTCTATTTTATTTGTTTTAACGCTTTTAATCTGTTCATAAAAATAATCTCTTGCTGCTTCATTTTCTAAAAGTGTCTTTCCTATTAAAAACGAAGTCATATACATTAACTGCTCTACCTTAGCTTTTTCAGGATCTTCTACAGGTTCTAAACTAAGACTAATATTTCTTTTACTATTCTGTACTTTTTCTATAACTTCAATTTCATCTGTATTTTTATTACAGGAAACACAAAAAATTATTATAAAAAAGAATGGGTTTAAAAATTTCATTTTTTATTTTTTTAAAATTCAAAAAGCAAAAATACAAAGTAAAATAACACCACATTTTGCTCACTTCAAATTCGTACTTAATCAATTCAAATTCGCTTTTATTCTTACTAGAAAATATTTTTAAGTACCATCTCTTTTCTTCTTGTTGCTACAGGAATTTGTTCTCCTGTCTTAGTAATAAGAAACCCTTCATTTGTATATTTTGTTATGTAAGTTTTATTTACAATAAAAGATTGATGGCATTTAATAAATCGTTGTTTATCCAATAATTCCTCAACTTTTTTCATTGGCTTTGAAATAACAATATTCTCCTCAAAAAGATAAAATGTAGTATAATTCCCTTCTGATTTACAGTAAAGAATATCATCAAATGAAACTAAATGTTGAGTGTCTAAAGTTTTTAAAACGATTTTACGATGTTCTCCTTCTCTATAATAATGGTTTGCAATATTAATAGAGTTTTTTATGGAATTCTCTTTTTCTATTGTGTTTACGGCTTTTGTTACAGCTTCTTTAAATTCTTCTTCATCAATTGGTTTCAACAAGTAATCTAAAGCCCCTAAACGTATGGCTTTCACAGCGTGAGAATCAAAACCAGTAACAAATATTATTTTAAAATCTATCTCATCTAAAGAGGATAAAATGTCAAAGCTAGTTCCATCGCCAAGGTCAATATCCATAAAAACCAACTGAGGTTCGTATCTTTTAATTTTCTCAATCCCTTCTTTTACAGAAATAGCTTCATCAATAATAGATATCTCGTTTCGAAAACCTTCAAAGACTCTCTTTTTAAGCTCTTCTCTTACATGCCTTTCATCTTCTATAATTAGTGTCTTTAACATATTAAAATATATTATATGGGATTTTTAATTTTACGTTAGTTCCTTTTCTTCCTTTTTCTAATTTATTTTTAATAACAATTCCTTCTCCTGTCATTTTTTTTAAAAACTCATCTATTAATTTAACTGATGATCTTTTGTCTACATTATTTTCATCAATTCCTACACCATCATCATCTATAACACAACTAATATACTTTCCACTATAACTTAATTCAATCTTCAGAGTTCCTTTCTTTTCATTACTACCAAAACCATGAACAATAGCATTTTCTACAAAAGGTTGTAATAACATTGGCGGTATAAAAACCTCTTCCTCCGTTTCTATATTATTATCTATACTATAAGTAAATCTTTCTGGAAATCTAAATTGTTGCAATTCTATATAATCTCGTAAAGATTCTAGTTCATCTTCAATAGGCACATAATCTTTTGTTGAGTTTTCAAATATAGCTCTTAATAATCTTGAGAATTTTTGAAGATACCTTATAGATTGCTCACTGTTTTCTTCTATATTATTCTTTATTAAACTTAAACTATTAAATGTAAAATGAGGGTTCATTTGAGAACGCAATAGACGTTGATGTAATAAAAAATTCTGTTGCTCCATTTTAAATTTCCTTTGTTTATAAAAGTTTAAAACTAAAATCCCTATTACCATTGCTATTAATAAAAGAAGAGCTAATATATATTGATTTCTTTCAAACTTAAGGCTTTGTATCTCAGCTTTTTTCCTAGCCTTATCTAACACTATTTCATTTTTATAAGATTCTTTTAAGGCTATTAATTCACTATTAATTCTATCTGCATAGTTTTGTTCCTGGTAAGTATGTATTGAGTCTAATTGCGCCATTACTTCCCCTACCCCTTTCTTTTTTTTATGAAGAATTTCTAAATTAATTTTCAAAGCACCTCTTTGACTGATATAATCAATATTATCTAACCCTAAGTAAAATACAGAATCTATATACTTTTTAGCTATATCTAACTCCTTTAATTCAATATACGATTTAGATAAGTTTATATAATTATTAACTACTCTTGTTTTAATTAAATGAGAAGGTAATTGCTTTGAAAAGGCTAAAGCTTTTTTAAATGCTAAAACTGCTTTATTAAATAACTTACTGTTATAAAAATAAAAACCTAATGCACCATATAATTCATACTTAGCCGTAGTTTTTAAATAACTTTCATATACTATAGCTTTTGTTAATTCATTAATTGCTTGATCTTGTTTTCCTAAACTACTATAAATACTAGATTTTCCAATTTTAGCCATTACAAAATTGGTTGTATCCCCTACTCTTAGAAGCATAGTCGTCGCAGAATCGCTTGCAATTAAAGCATCATCAAATTGCTCTAATGCAGCTTTAATTTTTTGCTTATAATAATAAACATAAGCTCTGTTTTTATAATCATTCTCATCTAATAGCGAAAATAGTTTTTCATTTACTCCTTCTCCATTTAAGTAATCATTTTTATAACTAAAATAAGTTTCCCTCAAAGCCCTAAAATAAAGTACCTCTCTATTATATTTTATTTTATCTTTAGAAAAAGAAATAGCTCCATTAAAATCATTAATTGCATCGTCATATTTTTCTAGACGAATATTATACCTTCCAGACTCATAATAAAATTCTGCTTTTAGTGAATCTGATAATTTTGTTTTAGGAATATTTTTTAGCTGATCTAAATAAATTCTTAAAGAATCTTTAGACAGCCTCCTTTTAATTTTACTATTAAAATAGTCAGGCAGTTTTGATAACACAACTTCATCTTGTTTTTTTTGACAAGCAAAAGCTATTAAAAAACACAATACTAATATATATTTTTTCATAAATACTATATCTAACAAGTTTCGTTTTAAAGCAATGTTCGTATTAGTCCCTTTTTCGTATGTATTGTTACAGTTTAAAACTATTAATCAATAGTAAAAAAACACATCACCATTAATACATATCAATTTTGAATTGACAGCCCACAGATATGAATTAGCTTAAATTAACTCATATTCTCTATATAAATTCGTCACCAACATATTTTATTTAATAAAATAAACTGTAACACTATACTTTATGGAATACTCATTAATAAATATTGTGCAAAAACTTCTTAAAAAAAATCAAATATCATTTGATAAAGAAGAACTATCTTTTCAAATACAAAGTC
>CBDTZS010000252.1:0-3816 GCA_965364955.1 uncultured Tenacibaculum sp.
GCTAGGCAATGGTTTGCAAAACCATGTACAGCGGTTCGAATCCGCTAGACACCTCAAAAACCATTATAAATCTTTTGATTTATAATGGTTTTTACTTTTTGTAGAAATTAGACGGTAGGTACGTTGCCTATTAATACTTGTTTAATGTAATCGAAAGACTACGTAAATATTTACGTTTTCGCTTATTATTATTATTATTTGAAAAGCTATTTTTATTGGGTAATTTGTTTTAATGATGTAATTTTGTTCTTGAAAAGAAAAAATTGCTAATTTAATTACTACTACATTTTATGAGAAAACTACTAGTAAGCATTTTTACAATGCTATTATGTGTATTTGGGTATGCACAAGAGTTACCTACAATTATTCCACCGTCACCAGAAGCATCGGCTTTATCAGAGTTTACAAATGTTCCTGTATCTCACTACACAGGTTTACCAAATATCTCAGTGCCTATATATACGATACAGCAAAAAGGTATAACGATACCTATTAACTTAAGTTATCATGCAAGAGGTGTTATGGTGTCAGAAACAGCACCAAGAACAGGAATGGGCTGGTCATTAGTCTATGGAGGGTCTATTTCTAGACAACAAAGAGGAAAACCAGACGAATCTACCTATTTAGGTTATTTAGCTAACAAACAACACTTTATAGATTTCTCTAGCAATAAAGCAACAAGAGACGCAGTTCACTCAATAGAACAGAATAATCCTGATTATGATTTTTATCCTGATCAGTTTAGTTTCAATGCAGGAGGAAGTAGTGGGAAGTTTGTCTTTAATTATGTAGATGGAGAACCTGTAGTTCAAAGTTTTGGAGATATTGATGTTTCCTATACAAGAGAAGGTGGGTTTACAGGAAAGATAGATTCTTTTGTAATAACCGATTCAAAAGGAAATAAGTATTATTATGGGATATCGAAAGATGGAACAAGAGCTGCACAAGATTTCCAAATCTCATCAGGAATGTCTCTGTTTTATGGAGGTAATGTAGTTCTTGACCAGCCTTCAGGTGCTGAGATATCATATAGCTCATGGAAATTAATGGATATAGAAACCATGTATGGCGAGGTAATAAGTTATTTTTATGAAGGTGAGTCAGGAGCAAATTCTTCTACGACTTACTATAGGAAATCACATGATAAACATAATCCACATATAAGTACTACAGTAACAAATTCTTTGGGGAATATGAATAATATTCAAGAAATTAGCAGCAGAGTTTCTAAAATATCTAATTTTGAAAAACAACTAACTAAGATTGAGTTTAACCAAGGAAGAGATCGTGTTGTTTTTACAAAATCACAAGATTTTAGAGCTGATTTTGAAGGGTATTCTTTAGATAAAATATCAATTTTGAATGATGATAAGATTATCAAATCATTTAACCTTAAGTATAGCTATACCACTAGTGCTGATAAATCAAATATACTAGGATATTTTATTGGTAGTTCTGTTTTTAGCAATTCTTTTAAACGTATGTTTTTAAGTAGTGTTGAGGAAGAGGCTGGTAATGGTCAAAAATTACCTCCTTATACTTTTACGTACGATCCAACCATATTACCAAGTACATTATCGTCAAGACAAGATTACTGGGGGTATTATAATGGAGCAACAAATAACGGACCATTTACTAGAATGTTTGAATATGGTGCATACAAGCCAAATAGAAGGGTTGATCTGTTAAAATCTGAAGCTGGTATTTTAAAAGAAATTCAATACCCAACAGGAGGAGTTTCAAAATTCACATACGAACATAATAGAGGGAGTGTTCCAGGTGAATTCAGTAATCTAATAGTACCTGGTATAAACCCAGGATCGGAGAGTGAGGTTGAGATCGTGCTTAAAAAAAGTGACTTTACCTATAATCAAACGAGTGGTTCCTATACTCCAAATACGATTCAAATACCGCCTTCAACAGAGGTTACTTATAGGTTTGAGTGTTTTCATTTAAGAGACGTTGATGACATAACTACGCCAGATTGCCTTTTTAATTTTCTTTTAGATGGTGAACTTATAAGTTTAAACCAAAACGTAGTTAGGTATACAAAGCGTAGTGATATTTATTCAGGGCATGTTACAATAAATGTTTTAACACCTAATTTTCCTGGGGTAGACCATAATCAACATCTAACTAAAAACTACGACTTTAGGCTTGTTATCAAATATGTAAATCCAGACGATAGAAGTAATCTATGTGGGGCAGGAAAACGGATTAAAAAAATTGAAAACATTAGTGAAAACGGTATTATAAGTACTAAAGAATATGAATATAATTTTCCTTCTGATGTAATATTTGGTGGCTCTGGAAGAAATAGTGGAGGAATTATTGGGCTACCATCATATATAAATAAATCGGAAGGCTATGCACCAATGTTTTTAACAACTTATACAGGTTATAATGATGCTAGTAGTAGTTATAGTAGTTTTCAACCGAATAGCATAGGGTATTCATCGGTTATAGAATATCATGGAACCAAACAAAGCAATACAGGAAAAATAGAGTATACTTTTACGAATCTTAGTGATACAGGAGGAGATTATTATGACTTTCCATACCATCCACCAACAGATAATGAATGGTTGAGAGGGAAAAATATTAAAACAAAAATTTTTAAAAGTAAAGAAAATGGAGGATATTCTTTAACCAAAGAAACCTACAATAAGTACTTGTATGGTAATAAACTGTATACAGCAGATTTTGAATATCCAGGGTTCCAAGATGTAAATTTTTCTTTTACTCCAGAAGCCACTAAACATAACAGGGAAGAAGATTCATTTTTCTCTACAGAGAAAAATAAAATACTATTTAAAATGCCGTTATTTATGGGGCAAAGACTTCCATTTGGAGATCCTAATTATGATGTATTAAACGATGTTGCGGGTTATCGAATTTATCATTTAACAGGAGGAACAGTTAATTTACAGAGCACCACAGAAACAAATTATTTCGACGGAAAAGAGTTAAGTAATAAGACTGAATATTTTTATAATTACGAGAAGCATTATCAGTTAAAGAAAACAAAACAAACGAATAGTAAAGGTGATGTTTTATTAAGTGAAACTGTTTATCCTCAAGATAAAACAACGACACTTTCATTTGCTGAGAATAAATTAGAAACTAACCATCGGTTTGTTCCAATAGAGAGCTATACTTATCAAGATTTAAACAAAGACGGTATTGGTATTAATACTGAATTATTATCAAGTCAAAAAACAGTTTATGATAACACAACATGGCCTGGGTTAAATTTGATTTCAAAAGTTCAAACCTTAAAAGGAATACCAAGTGCAACTAATGTTTTAGAAGATAGAGTGGTATATCATGCTTATGATGCAAAAGGTAATCCAACAGAGATAAGTAAAAAAGACGGCACTCATATCGTTTATATCTGGGGATATAACCAAACACAACCTATTGCTAAGATAGAGAACGCTACATTATCACAAGTAAATTTAGCAATTTCTACACTACATTCAGATTACAATACTTTAGTCAAAATTCAAGACGCATCAAATGCTGATAACGATAGAACAATCGGAGAAGTAGGAAAAGAGGGCGTTTTACGAACAGCTTTAGGTGCATTACGAATAGTACTTAACTTATCAGAATCACAAATAACCACATTTACGTACGATCTATTAATAGGCGTTACGAGTGTTACAGACCCACGAGGGCAGGTTATCTATTATGAATACGATAGTTTTAATCGATTATGGCTTGTAAAAGATTCAGAAGGAAATATTTTAAAAGAAAATCAATATAACTATAAAGACTAATTTGCTATGAAAAGTTATAAAAAGATTCAAAATA
>CBDTZS010000253.1:0-3784 GCA_965364955.1 uncultured Tenacibaculum sp.
CTACCTTTTAATAATAATAAATGGTCTTTTTTCTTAGAACCAACTTACCAATCATATTCATCAAAAATTGGGTCTGTTACTCAGAACATCAAAGTAAATTATACTTCTGTAGAGCTTCCTTTAGGTGTTAGATATTATATTTACATAAATGACATGAATAAAATATTTATAAATTTTGGAGTGAATTTTAATCATGTACTAAATGGTGAGTTTAGTTTTAATGACCAATACAAAAGAGAAATAAAAACACTTACAAGTTATTTTATTGGACTTGGATATGTTTTTAATAATAAATACAGTTTAGAATTTCGTTATAATACTTCTAGAGATTTAGCTATATTAAATGGTATAGATGAAGAAGCTAATCATACAAATATCTCATTTAAATTTGGTTACAATTTTTTTTTAAAACAATTTGTAATTACCAAATAAAATATTATTTCCATAATACTTTTTTTGGTAATCGTGTTTTTTACTTCTTTTCCATTTGTTCCTTTTAAGCGACAAATAGCAGGTACATTAACTCAGTTTTCAATATTTCCAAAAGCACCTACAACCCAATATAAACAAATGATTCCAGAAAAATATTTAGATTTTATGATAGCTGCATAACTACTTGATGGAATTGCTGTTTTCAGGAAGAATTTCTAGCTTTTTTTAATACATTTGCCAGCTTAAAATAAATATTATGAAAATTAAAATTTCTTTACTCATCTTCTTATTCGCTTTAAGTATTAATGCCCAAAACAGTTTTAGAAAAGCTTCGCTTATAACAAAAGATCTTAAAAAAAAAGAAGGTTTTATAAAAACCTTTGGAAATATAATACCCAAAGAAATAGTTTTTAAAAAAAATATAGACTCTGAAGCTTTTGAAAAACTTAAAACTGAAGACCTTAATCAGTTAAATTTAGGGGATGTAGATTTTATTAGAAAAAAAGTATCATATGAGCCTTTGGACAAAAATATGCATGCCAAGAAAAAAAACAATAATAATACTTTCAATTTAACAACTAAGAATCTACTATTAAAAATTGATTTAAAATTTGAAAACTTTATTTTTTATTCTTTTTATGAAAAAGGAAACGAATATTTTTTCATTGAACAAAACGATAAAATCGAATTTTTAAAATTTAAAAAAATAATTAAAGGTAAAAAAAATGTAAAAATTAAAGCGTTTAGAAGGCAATTATTTAAAAAATTTTCGTCGAATATTGTAAATAAATCAAAAACGATTGGAAAATTAAAATATACTAAAAATAATTTATTAACCTTCTTTTCTTTGTATGCAAAAAAGAACAACTATCCTTTTAAAAACTATAGTGATAGTTTTTCTAGATCAATTACAAATGCATTTAATATTACACCAAAAATAGGCTATTTAAAAGTTAACAACTTAATAAAGAATGAAGACAAATCATATAATTCGGATTCTCAAAAATCAAATTTAAATTTCGGACTTGATATTGAATACTTCATTAATTCAATTCAAAAAAGGTCTTCTATAATCTTCTCTTATACTTATCATTTAAATTCAAAAGTTCAATCAAGATTTGCTTTTGGAGCAGGAAATCCTAAGAATTCTAGTATTACAAACGAATATCAAAGAAGTGCTTATGAGGTAAAGTATAGACATTATTTTAAGATTTTAAAAAATCAATACATTTATTTAAACGGAGGTCTTACACTAGACAATTCAAAAGGTGAAATTGAGTATCTATATGAGCCCACTAACGCTTACATAGCAAAACTTGAGTATGAAGGTGTCAATGTTGCTTTTAACTTTGGAATAGGTTATAGTTTGTATAATTTTCATTTAGAAATGAATTACGTACCAAATTTAAGTGGCGATTTAAAAACTTTAAGCGATCAAGCTACAAACCGATTATGGGGCTACGAGAGAAGTAATATGTTAAATATTTCAATTGGATATTCAATCTTTTAAATATACAAATACTTTGAGAAAAGAATAATTAGTTTAATCCTTATTTATACGACATCATCTTAAACCTAGTTACACGAATATTAAAAAAAAACTATGAAAATTAAAATTACTATTATATTCCTATTTATAGGATTCTATATGAACTCCCAAGCAAAATTTGAAAAAGGATACTTTATTACTCTTGATGGAAAAAAAACAGCCTGTTTAATAAAAAATGAAGATTGGTTATCTATTCCTTCTTCAATTTATTATAAACTCGACGAAAAATCTAAAACACTTAACAAGTCTCAAGGTCAATTAAAAAAAATTAAAATTTTAGATAAATTCGATTTTGAAAGACATATAGTCGATATTGAAAGATACTCAAATAATTTAAATGAATTAAGTAATACAAGAATCTCAAATTACAAAAAAGAGAGTTTACTTTTAAAAGTAGTAGTTGATGCCAATGTGAAATTATTAAAATATTCTTATAGAGGAGTAAACCATTTTTATTATATTAAAGCTGACAAAATTTACCCTTTGGAATACAAATTATATAAAACCAAAAATGAAAATGTAGGTAAAAATTTGAATTTCAGAAAAACATTAAAAGAAAAACTAAATTGCAATAGTAAAATATTAGACCAGACCATAAAATATAGAGAAACAAAATTGGTTAAATATTTCACAGCTTATAATTCATGTAATAATAGTTCTACTAAAACATACAGCAATCAAATAAAAACAGGAAAATTCAATGCACGTCCAAAAATTAGTTTAGGATATTCAGGTATAAAAAACTATAGTTCTAAATTTACTTTAAAATTTGGAATTGAATTAGAATATATCTTACCTTTTAACAACTACAAATGGTCTGTTTTTTCAGAACCCACTTTCCAATCATTTTCTTCAGAAGAAAAATTGATAATTGGTTATAATCCTGCCCCTCCATCAAACCCATTAGGAGTAGGGGCACCAATTTTTGGTGTTGGTAAAACGGAATATAGTTCTATTGAAATACCTATCGGTGTAAGATATTATTCCTTATTAAATAAAAAAAATAAATTATTTTATAACACTGGTGCTTCTATAGATATAGTTCTTAATGATAAATTATTTATTGATTCAATAAATAATGGTTCTATTCAAAATAGTGTTAATTATTTTTTTGGTTTAGGCTATGAATTTAATAAAAAGGTTAGTGTTGAAATACGTTACAATACTTTTAAAATTTTAGGGAGATCAAATGGAAAAATTAATTTCAATAACACCTCTTTAATGTTTGGCTATAACTTACTGTAAAATTATCCTAGAAAAATATCCTAGAAAAATATCCAATCTTACTTTTTTCAATAACAAAAGCCTCACTTAAAAGTGAGGCTTTAATACTATTTAACTAAAAATTAATTCTTAAACTTCTGCAACTTTATCGCCTATTTCATGAGAATCAGTTGTTAAGATAATTCCATTATTCTATCCCTAATTAACTCTTTTACCTTATTTCCATTTGTGCCCTATGGGCGACAAATTAGTCTTCTCTTCCCCAAGGAGCACCTGGAGTCCCTACTTCTTTTGTTAAATCAAATTTCACAGAGAAAAACCTGTCGGTTCCAATTCTACGTAAATTATAGGTAAAACTAGTTTTGTCTATAGTAACCCACCAAACATTATTAGAAGCGTACGGAATTAAACTGGATGTATGTTGATCTGCCGGGAAGAATTGAATATTTTCTAATCCCATATTTGGGTTTGAACCACCGTATTGTGTGATTTTATCTTCTGATCCATCTTTATGTCGATGATCATGTTTTAATTTAATTAATTTATCGGTACTCATTGTAAAAACCCAGGTACGAGATT